>JAPOYZ010000044.1 GCA_026706325.1 Candidatus Aminicenantota bacterium | reverse complement strand
GACGGACGTCCCATGGCCTGGTTCGTGCGGACCCGGGGCAGCCTGGCCCAGGCTCAACTCTTCGTCAGCCTGCCCTTCGACCTGAAGGCCTTCAAGCTCTTCGACGAGTTCGGCGCCCAGCTCTGGCCCGACCCCGTCCGCGAGACCCAGCACCTGGGAGGGGTCCACTGGTGGTGGATGGGATCGGCCAACGATTCCCCGCTCAGATTGGACTTCAAGGGACCGATGAAGGTGCCGGTCTCGGTGGGACTGCGCCAGTTGCCCACCGACCGCAACATCTTCATCGTCTCCGGCGGCCTCCCCTTCGACGAATTTCGCCAGGCCCTCCTGGAAAGCCCCATCGGCCCGGCGCCCTCAAGGTAAACCCTCCGAGGTCAATCTCGCGGACCGGTCGACGAATCGGCTGAGATTCCGCGGATATCCGTGTTTCTTCGTGTCCCTTCGTCGTTCTTCGTGTCCCTTCGTGGATATCTCTTTTTGCTGCCTACCGGTCTGAGGCCCGGCTTCGCTAAAACTCATAGCGCAAGCCGAACTGGATCACACGAGGCGGAATCATCACCCGGGAGTAGTTGCCGAAGCTCCCCGGGAAGACGAACGAGAGGGTTTCCCAGACGTCGGCATTGAAGCGAACGCTGTTGGTCAAATTGAAGGCTTCCGCCCGAAACTGCAGGCTGTGATTCTCGAACGGCAACTGAAATTGTTTTCCGATGCTCATGTCGATCGAGAAGATCCCGTCGCCGCGCAGGTTGTTGCGCTGCCCCACCTCCCCGGGCAGGACTTGCCTGAACGATTTGAGGGCTGCCTCCGGATCGCTGAAGACGTTGGGTCCGGTCCCCCCTCCGATCAGCCTGGCGTTCTTGGCGTTGGTCTGCGCCGGCAGCGGTCCGTCGGTTTCGGCAAAGTGCTGGTAGCAATAGCAGGTGGGCCAGGCCAGACCGTTCAGCACACTGAGGGGTAGGCCCGAGGTCAAGCGCATCAGTCCGCTGACTTGCCAGCCGCCGAGCACGGCCTGGCCCCCGGGCCCCAGGTCGGGAAGGATCGGCTTTCCGGTTCCGATCGGCAACTCGATCACCCAGTTGGCGTTCCACTGGTGGCGCATGTCGAAATCGGAAACGGACCGCTGGGCTTCCCGGTCCCAGGAGTTGATGACACTGAACGCGGACCAGTAGGTGTCTCCCGGAATCTGGCCGAACCGTTCTCCTATGGTGCGCCGGGAGGAGACCGACACCAGGTCGGTGGACTTGGACAAGGTGTAGTTCAGGTCGAACTGGTACCCTTGGGAGAAAGCCTTGCGCAGCGACAGTTGCATCGAGTGGTAGGTCGAGGTACCGAAGGACCGGAGCGCATCGAAGCTCCAGAACTGGGGATTCATGGACACCCCCGGCCCCATGTCGCTGCAGAACGGGATGCAGGCGTAGTCGAGATAGTAGAGAGCCGTGCCCGTGTCGGGACTGGCGGACCGGATGACCTCGTAAACACGCTGAGTCGCGGTCGCCTCCGGCGTGGCGGCTCCGGAATAGAGGTTCTCCCAGAACCTGATCGGCTGCACGGCCTCGGTCGGGACGCCGCGGTGCGCCATGCGTTCCATTTCCTGGAGCGCGTCCAACATGTATTGGCCGGACGCCGGATCCTTGAAGTTGGTGTACTGGGCCGAGGCGGTGTCGTTGACCAGCAGCCTGCGACCGAGTCGACCCACGTAGCCGATGTCCACCAGGAATCCCCCTCCGAACTCGCGAGCCAGGGAAAAGGTGGGGTTGATGCTGTAAGGGGGCTCCAGGCTGGAGTCGACTCCCTGACTCCATCCCAGTCCGGTCGGGTTGGGTGTGCCCGGACCACCCGGTGGAGGAGGCAGGATCCCTGCCGCGGGAGGGGTCGACAGCCCGGTGAAACGGGGGGAATCCGCCACTCTGGGGATCTGGTTGGTCACCTTGCTGGTGAGCCCGAAGGCGTTGCGGTCGAGCATCTGCATCATGCCCATCCCGAAGCTGTTGTAGAAGATACCCGCCCCCGCCCGGATCGATGTCCTTCCCGGGCCGCCGAACAGCTTGCCCGAAAATCCCTCGGTGCTTCCAGGCGAGAAGGCGATGGCCAGCCGGGGCGAGAAGTTCTTGTAATGGGTCGACCACAGGGGACCGCCCTCGGGGTCGTCGACTCCCACGAAGCCGATCGGTCCCGCATCGCGCGTGGGCAGACCGTTTGCCGCCAGGTCCAGGCGGTGCGCGATATACCGGTCGAGACGCGGCGTGATGCTGACCTGGATTCCATTCACCTCCCTGACCGGCGGCATGATGGACCAGCGCAGGCCCCCCGTGATGGACAAGCCCGGCCGGACACGCCAGGTGTCCTGAAGGTAGAGCTCGAGCTGTTCCACCCCGAAAGTCCGGCTTACGGGATCTCCCAGGGCCAATGCATTACCGTCCAGGTCATAGTTGTAGTTGGCGTCGAAGAAGTTGAGGACCCCCAGGGCGGTCGCCATCGTCTCCCGGTAGACTCCGGGGTTGGCGGGCGCCGCCGGCAGCGGCCCCTCGAATACCGCCGGGGCGTCGGCCAACGCCCAGGCGGCCTGCTTGGCGAAGTGGAAGCTGTTGTCGTAGTTCAAACGACGGTTCCGATTGGAGAAGAATGCCCCTCCGAACTGCAGGGAGTGGGTGCCCTTCATCACCGAGAAATCGGCCGCCAGCGTCTGGGTCGGCAAGTACACTTCCCGGGGGGTGGTCGCGCCTTGGATATCGTCAATGATGCTATCCCCGATACTGGCCCTGGAGGCCGTCTGCACCCCCGAAATGTCTACCTTCTGGCCGGTGAATCCGTAGCGGAAGGTGCCGACCAGGTTGCCCGCAAACAGCCCGTTGTACCCCAACGCCATGCCGCGGCTGGTGTCGGCGGTCTCCCGGTTCGGAGTCTGGCCGGGAAACTGGGGCAGACCCGTGATGCGGTCGTTCTGAAAGTTGAGGCGCAGGAACATGTTGTGCGAACCGTCCTGATCCAGGTTCCAATCCGTCTTGGAGATGAAGGTGTTCCAGGTCAGGGGCGTGGGAGCGGTGAACCGGTATCCGGCCGTGTTGAGGCCGTCTCCGACCGTGGAGTCGTTCGGTTCGGGAAAGGACCTGAAGTATTCGAGCGTCGCGGGATTGGGTCCGGAGCCGAGCGGATCGATCCTGGTGCGGATGAATGCCGGGTCGAGTGTCTGAACCTCCCCGTCGACGCTCCGGTAACGCACGAACCCGTCGCGCATGGAAGCCGTCGGAACCCGGCGCACCGCGCTGCCGTCGCTGGCGTCCCGGCGCCCTTCGTAGTTGAGGAAGTAGAAGAGGCGGTCCTTCACCACGGGACCGCCCACCGAGCCTCCGAACACGTTTCGGATGAGCTTGGGGCGGTCGACGCCGGCCCTGTTGTTGAAGAAGTCATTGGCGGCGGTGATGGTGTTGCGGTGGAACTCGTAGAGCGAGCCGTGGACCTCGTTGGTCCCGCTCTTGGTCACCAGCGACACCTGCGCTCCCGAGGAACGGCCCTGGTTGGCATTGGCCGTGGTGGTCACCACGCGGAATTCCTGAATCGAATCCAGCGTGTTGCGAAGGACGCTGGTGAAGGGCAGGCGTCCATTCTGGTCGTTCACGTCGACCCCGTCGAGGGTGACGTTCGACTGGTCGCTCTGGGCTCCGTTCACGGTCCCGTTGCGGATGTCCCCCGACAACTTGGAGTCCAGCGGGTCGGCGGTCAGGAAGGTGACGCCCGCCTGCAAGGAGAGCAACCCGGCCGGGTTTCGCGCATTCAGCGGCAGTTGTCGGATCGACTTGGTTCCGAACGCGTT
>JAPOYZ010000109.1 GCA_026706325.1 Candidatus Aminicenantota bacterium | reverse complement strand
ATCGGTGGAGGCTACGTCCCCTTTACCAATCCGGCGGAGGAGCTGGTCGAGCTGGGCCACCGGCATCAGGTCCCCGTCTACCCCTGTATCAACTGCGGCACTCAAATGTTCGGTTCCGACGACGCCTTCCGGGGAGCCGCTTCCAACATACTCTGGGCCGGCGCCGAAGGGATCTATCTCTGGAATTTCCAATACCGCAGGGTGCCCAGGATCGCCTACGGCCGGCCCACGGCGGAGGGCTACGAGGTCCTGAACCATATCGGTTCCAGCGACGCGCTCCGTTACGAGGACAAGACCTTCGCCATCGACTACGTCCAGACGGTGGACGTCATGGGCAACGTCGGCCCCTACTCCATCGCCAGCTATCCGGGCCAGGTTCCGGTGGAACTGGCCGGGAGTCCCGGCCAGCATCGGACCGCGGTCGAGATGCGGGTGGGAGACGACCTGGCGGCCGCGGAGAAGGCGGGACGATTGAAGAGTGTGGACATCGAGGTGGAGGTCCAAAACCTGATGCCGGGCGAACGCTTGGAGGCGACCCTGAATCAGACTCCGGTGGAGCTCGTGTCGGAAGGGGTCCGGCCGCCTCGGAAAGAGGGGGAACAAGGAGTTCCCTTCCGCTCCGGGACGCTCTCAGCCTCCCAGGTTCGGCAAGGAATGAACGGATTCGAGGTCAGCGTGGCGAAACGCAGCTCCCGAGCCGACGGGAAATTGATCCTCAAGCAGATTCTTCTCCATGTCAGCTACAGCTGATTCTCCGCTACCGCTCGTTGTCGGCCGTCACCCTCTCGCAACGGGAGCCCGATCCGGACTCCTGCTCCTGTTGAGTTGTCTGGTCTTCGGCTGTTCGCCGCCTCCGGGTGACGACGCCTCCCGGCCCAACATCATTCTCGTCATCACCGACGACCAGGGCTGGGCCCAGTTGGGAAGCCATGGGGACGACGTCCTCCGCACGCCCCACCTGGACCGCCTGGCCACCGAAAGCGTGGAGCTGACCCGGTTCTACGTCTCTCCAGTCTGTGCGCCCACCCGGGCCAGCCTCATGACCGGCCGCTACAACTACCGGACCGGAGTGGTGGACACCTACGTGGGACGGGCCATGATGCACTCGGACGAGGTCACCCTGGCCGAGACTCTCTCGGAGGCGGGTTACCGGACCGGGATCTTCGGAAAGTGGCACCTGGGGGACAACTATCCGCTCCGGGCCATGGACCAGGGCTTCCAGGAGTCGGTGGTCCACAAGGGCGGAGGCATCGGCCAGCCTTCCGATCCTCCCGAAACCTCCTATTTCGACCCCATTCTGCAGCACAACGGAGAGGCCAAGCCGTACCCGGGCTACTGCACGGACATCTTCTTCCGGGAGGCGCTGGAATACATCGAGAAGAATCGGGAGAGTCCCTTCTTTGTCTACATTCCCACCAATGCGCCTCATTCTCCCTACGACGTTCCCGAATCCTACCGCCAGTCCTACCTGGAGGCCGGACTGGAGGACAAGGATGCCCGCATCTACGGCATGATCACCAATATCGACGACAACATGGGGCGGCTGTTGGACGGCCTGAAGCGGATGGAGCTGGAGGAAAACACCATCGTCATCTTCATGACGGACAATGGAGCCACCACTCAGCGCTACACCGCCGGGCTCAGGGGACTCAAGACTACGGTCTACGACGGAGGAATCCGGGTGCCCTTCCTGCTACGCTGGCCGGCGCGCCTCCAGCCGGACACAGACGACCGCATCGCCGCCCATATCGACCTCATGCCCACGCTGCTGGAGGCAGCGGGAGTCGCCGCTCCCGACGGGGTTGCCTTCGATGGAGTCAGCCTCCTGTCCCGGCTCGACGGCTCCGGAGAGGCTGCCGGGAACCGGACACTCTTCATCCAATCCCACCGGGGGAACGAGCCCCAACCCTTCCGCCACTTCGCAGCCATCGAGCAGCGGTACAAACTGGTCCAGCCGGTCGCCTTCGCCACCCGGGGTCTGCCCCCCGGCGAGACATTCGAGGACTATCCCCTGGAACTCTACGATCTGGAGGCCGACCCGGGAGAGAATCAGGATATCTCTGACGGACATCCCCAAGTAGTGGCGCGGCTTCGCTCCGCCTATTCGGACTGGCTCCGGAACGTTTCCTCCACCCGAGGTTACGCGCCTCCGAGGATCGCGGTGGGCACCGTCCAGGAGGATCCCGTCATCCTCACTCGCCAGGACTGGCGCATGGTGGGTCCGGACGGATGGGCAGACACCGACCTGGGATTTTGGGAAATCCGGGCCCATCGGGCGGGCGCCTATCGGATCCGGTTTCTCTTCGGTCCGGCACCCGCCGGCGGGGAAGCCGAACTAAGGGTCCAACAGGTCCTAAGAAAGCAAAACTTCGACCCTGGCACCTCCGGGGTCACGTTTGACCAGGTCCTGTTGGATGAGGGTGACGCTCGCCTGGAGGCCGTGCTTCAAATGGGCGACAAACCAGTGGGCGTTCGCTACGTGGAAGTCTCCCGGATCCAGCCCGGCTCCGGGCCCTCCGAAGGACACTGACCGGGGTTACCGGCGGTGCTTCACATTTCGTTGAAACATGTGGGATCGGCAGGCGTATAATCATTCTGTGAGAAAAAAGCGCACCCTCCGCACCGTCGTCACCATCATCCTGGTCCTGGCCGTTTCCGCGGCCGGCTACCTCTACCTGGGCCCCTCCGACAGCCAGCCGGGCGAAGACTACCTGACCGTCCCGGTGAGCCGCGGAGACGTGAGGCGAACCGTCAGCTCCACCGGTCTGTTGCAGGCCGTGGTGACGGTACAGGTGGGAAGTCAGGTCTCCGGAAGGATCCAGGAGCTTCACGCCGACTTCAACAGCGTGGTCAAGAAGGGCCAGACCCTGGCCATCATCGACCCGGCCAACTTCGAGGCCCAGTTGGAGCGAGCCAAGGCCTCCCTGGCTACCGCCAAAGCGGCAGTCAAGAGCGCCGCGGCCAACCTCATCAACCGGAAGGCCGAATTGGAGAGCGCCCGGGCCAACGTGGAGGTGGGCGAGGTCAATCTGCAGGAAGCGGAGCGGGAGCTGAAACGGAGCCGGGAACTCTACGAAGCCGAGGTGATCTCGGACCGCGATCTGGAGAACGCCCAGGCCGTCTTCGACCAGTCCAAGGCGCGCCTGAGCCAGAACCGCGCCCAGGTCAGCCAGGTGGAAGCCTCCATCCGTTCGGCCCACGCCCAGAACGATCAAGCGGCGGCCAACGTGCAGCAAGCCAGCGCCAGCCTCAAGATGGCCGAGGTCAACCTTCACTACACCAACATCACCTCTCCCATCGACGGTGTGGTCATCGAGCGCAACGTGGACATCGGCCAGACCGTGGCTGCCAGCTTCCAGGCGCCCGTCCTCTTTCTGATCGCCAACGACCTGACCAAGATGCAGGTCATCGCACAGATCGACGAAGCGGACATCGGAGCCATCTCGGAGATGGCCCAGGTCGATTTTGCCGTGGACGCCTTTCCGGGCCAGAGCTTCGAGGGAAAGATTTCCGAGATCCGCTTGAGTTCCAAGCTCCCCAACACCGACTCCCAGGGCGGCGGAGCGCAGAGCGGCGGCGGCGCCACCAACGTAGTGGTCTACAACGTCATCATCGACGTGGAGAACACGCAATTGAAGCTCCGGCCCTCCATGACGGCCACCGTCAACTTCGTGGTCGCCCAGGAAGCGGACGTGTTGAAGGTGGCCAACTCGGCGCTTCGTTTCCGGCCCGAGGGAATGTCACCGGAAGAGATTCGAGCGCTGATGCGAGGCGGCTGACGGCGGCCTTCGGGAGGCGGGCCCGGCACCGCCATGGCCAT
>JAPOYZ010000578.1 GCA_026706325.1 Candidatus Aminicenantota bacterium | reverse complement strand
GGCGATTTCATCCGGCGTGCCCTCGATCATCTCCGCCTTGCTGGTCTGTTCCGGAAAATAGAGGCGTTCGATCTCCAGGTGGGGCAGGGAAGAAAGGTTCAACCCCAACCCGCCCAATTCGATCTTCCGGATTTCCTTGCGCCTGGCCTGCATGATTCCCCGCAAGGTCGCATAGCGGATCTGAGAGATTCCGGCCTGGATGGTCAAGACGGCAGGGAGCGGAATCTCGACCCACTCGAACCATCCGCTTTCCATCTCCCGGAGGGCCCTGACGCTGCGCTGATCCTCCTGGACCTGGATCTGCATGACGATGGTGGCGTGGGGAAGGCCCAGGAGGTGGGCCAGAATGGGTCCGGTCTGGGCGTAACCGTAGTCGTCCGATTGGGTCCCGGCGAGGATCAGGTCGTAGTCCTGGTCCCGCAGAACCTTCTCCAAAGCCGCGGCGACCCGGTGGGGACTCGAAAGCTCGCGTGCCTGGTCCAGTATCAGGACGCCTCGATCGGCCCCCATAGCCAAGCCCTTGCGCATCGATTTCTCCGCTTCGGCCCGTCCGGCCGTCAGCAGGACCACCTCTCCCCGGTGCCGCTCCTTGAGCTTCAGAGCTTCCTCGAGGGCGTACTCGTCGCATTCGCTGATCTCGTGTGTGACTTCCGCGTTCCCGATCCAGGAGGAACCGGGCGACAGCTCGTACCGGGTGTCCCGGCTCGGAGATTCCTTGAGGCAGGCGAAGACCTTCATTTCCGGAACAGTCTTTCGAACATCTCCCGAGGCTCCAACGGCCGCTCCCGGACGGATGTGGTCGCTTTCTCCACGGCCGTACGAATTTCGAAGAACCGGCAGTCGTTGCGGTCGTTCTTATTGAATACTCTCTTGGGGATCGGTTCCGAGCATTCGAAACGGGCGCCGGGATCGAAAAAAACGCAGTTCTTGCAGGTGTGCAGGTCGGTGGCGCACTTGGGGCACTGGCTGGTGGCGCCCACCTCCGTGAACGAGGGGGGGAGGGTCCCTCCGCACATGGAACACCGAATCACCTGGTGAAACTTGGTCATGCGGGGAGATCGGGGTCCCCCGCGGGATGAGCGTGGACCGAACGGTCGTGGTCCGGATGACCTTCGCGGCCGTTGGCGCCGTCCCCGGTTCTCGTCATAGCCGTGCTGGCGGTATTTCCTCATTTTTCCACTCCTGCCGAAAATTCGGGCCGGTATCGGAGAATCTAGTGATCCGTGAGATCAATCCGGTTGAGTTGGAAGCAGCCGGCGGTTACATTGGCCCCGTCCGGAGCATCCTGATTCGGTTCAGCTCGTCGACCCGCCGAGAAACGAAATCGGGCCGGGAGCCCGGAAGCCGACGGGAACGATGTCAGTGAGCCTTTGAAACACCTTGGAAAAAGGGCGTCCGCCCTCGGCATGGATCCTGTGCAAATCAGATTCTACACGCGTCGGGGTTGCCACCTCTGCAAGAAGGCTCTGACAGTATTGCAGGAACTTCAGAAGGAGTTCAAGTTCCGCGTGCGCCTCGTCGATATCGACGGTTCACCGCATCTCCTCGGCGTGTACGGACAAGACGTTCCGGTCGGTGAAATGGAGGGACGGGAAATCTTCAGGCACCGGGTCGACAAGCACGCCATGCGGGAAATCCTTCGCGGGAGGCTCCGGAAAGGAAGGCCGGCGCAATGAAGCCGGACGCCCCATCGTCATGAAGATCTATACGGGCAGAGGGGACGGCGGACAAACGTCCCTGTTCAGTGGTGAAAGGGTCGGCAAGGACGCTCGGCGGGTGGAGGCCTACGGCACTCTGGATGAACTCAACTCCCTGTTGGGTTGGGGTGGGACACAGACTCGCTGCTCCGAAGTCTCCGAGATTCTGACCGGCTTGCAGTCTGAACTCTTCGAGGCCGGCGCGGACCTCGCCACGGTGGGCAGCCGCCGCCGGGTGCGCCGCCTGGACGAGGATGACTGGAGGCGTCTGGAGTCTCTGATCGATGAACTGGACGGGAAGCTGCCGCCGCTGAGGAACTTCGTGCTCCCGGGCGGTTCCTCCGCAGCCTCCGTCATCCATCTGGCCCGGTCGGTCTGCCGGAGGGGCGAGCGCCTGCTGGTCCGACTGATGCGGACTGAACCGGACGTCAACGAACACCTTCTGGTATACCTGAACCGGTTGTCCGACCTGCTCTTCGTGCTGGCGCGCTACGAGAATTTCCAGACGGGGGCGGAAGAAACTCCTTGGAGACCGAAGAATTGAGTGAATGGGACTCGGAATGTCCCGATTGCCGCGGTTCGGGCTGGTCCCTGGTGTCGAGAGACGGGACCGAGGCCGTGGTTTCCTGTCCTCGCTGCGGAGCTGAAGATCGCCGGGATCAATTGCTTCGGCGGGCGAGCATCCCCGACCGCTATGTTTCCAAGGATTTTCGCGCCTACCATCCGGATCCGAAGTTTCCCACCCAACTGGAGGCGCTCACGAACTCCATCCTATTCGCGGAAAACTACCCGCAGGTTCACCGGGGACTCCTCTTCAGCGGGCCTTGCGGTGTCGGCAAGACGCACCTGGCAGTCGCCGTCCTCAAGAATCTGGTCTTGGAGAAGCAGGTAAGCGCCCGGTTCGTGGACGAAACCGAACTTCTCCGCAGGCTCCAGTATTCCTACGGGCCGGACTCCCCCGAAACCGAGCGGGAAGTGCTGCGTCCACTCTATTCCGCGGACCTTCTGGTCTGGGATGATCTGGGTGCGGGCCGGCCGACGGAGTGGGTCGCGGAGACCATCCGGACCATTCTGAACTACCGGTACACTCGCCGGAAGCAAATCGTGCTCACCACCAACCTGCCCTTGAAGTCTGCCGGCGGGAGCTACCCCGAAAGCTTGGGAAGAGAGCAGAACCTGGCCGAGAGGATCGGCACTCCGCTCTACTCCCGGATCATGGAGATGTGCGAGGTCGTCGAATTGCGCGGGCACGACGCCCGGACGGGGCTCCACAAGGCAAGTCTGGACGCTCAGAAGGTGTAGCGGACCCGGAGCGAGTTTCCACCGGAGTCCCGATCCAAGACTGCAACCAAATTCACCTCAGATTCACGCCGGACTGATAGAATCGCGCCATGGCAAGACTATTTCCCTTTCGAGGCTACCGCTACGACTCCCGTCTGGTCCCGCGGTTGGACGATGTCGTCACCCAGCCCTACGACAAGATCACTTCCGGCATGCTCCGGCGCTATCTTCGGAAGGACCCCCGGAACATCGCCAGGGTCATCAAGAATCGGGACTATGCCGACGCGGCGCGCAATCTCGCCGATTGGATCGAATCGGGGGTCATGCGGCGCGACGGGGCCCCGTCGTTCTACCCCTATCGGCAGGTCTTCGAGATCCAGGGCCAATCCCACGCCCGGTTGGGATTCATCGGTCTGATCTCTCTGGACGAGGCGGACTTGGCCGTCCGCGGCCACGAAAGGGTGCTTCGCGGGCCACTTGAGGACCGTCTCAACCTGATTCGCCACACCGAGTCCAATGAGGGGCTCATCTTCATGCTCTATTCGGACCCCGAACTGTCCGTGGACCGGTTGCTCGCCCGATTCACCGAGTCCACGGAACCCGTGATCCAGGTCCACGACGAGTACGGGGTGCGGCACCAGTTGTGGCAGCTCACCCAGTCGGACCTCCAGGCGGACATGGCCGCCGCGCTCATGAGGCACCGCCTCTACATCGCCGACGGTCATCACCGTTTCCAGACCTCGGTCGAATACCGCAACGAGTGTCTCGCCCAGGGCTGGCGAACCTCGGGTCCGGAGAGCTTCGACAAGCGGATGATCGGGCTTTTCAACATGGAGAGTCCCGG
>JAPOYZ010000460.1 GCA_026706325.1 Candidatus Aminicenantota bacterium | reverse complement strand
GCATCTCGCCGATGAGGTCCCGGTCCAGAAAGAGCTGGCGGTCGGACCCGATGTCGACAAAGGACTGCCCACCCAGTACGGGCAGCGAGGCCAGCAGGCAAGCCAAAAGAACTCTTTTCATATCTCCTCCCGTGGGCAGGATAGGTTCGGGACGACAGCCGGTCAACGAACCCCTCCGCTCTGGCTCTCCGCCGCGCTGGAGACGGATCGATATTCGTTTGCATAAAGGATGGCCGATTGGTAGGCTAAATCACCTGAAAATCACCATAAAGGCCATAATAATCACCCCATGCTCACCTATTATATGTAAAAATACTATCCTTTTGTCAGCGCATTTCGAAGACCGGCGCCGGACGCGCCTGGTCACGGGGAACCGTGGCATTGGAGGTCCGGAAGAACATGGATAAAACATTCCAAGTCATTCAGTTCCGGAACAAGTTCGGGAGGATTGCAACTCCATCGAAGGCGGCCGGGACGCCGCGTCCGACGGTGAATTTCTTGATCGTGAGGAGATAATCCATTTTGCCCAAGGCCTCATTTTCAGCTCTAATCAGACAAATTACTGACCTTTTGTCAGATTCTTCACCAGAATCCACGAGTCCATTATTCTTGCCCTCCTTGATTCCTCCCAGGAGGTGGCGGACACGGCCGTCGAATACCGGGCCGGCAGCTCCACAGCGTTCGCGGTCCTCCCGTATCCGAAGAGCCGGACCTCCAGTATCCGGCTACTCCGTGCCCGCCCGGCGGGACAATAACAACAGTCTCCGTTCCCTGATATCGCGGTTTTTCGATCTCGCTTTCCCGAGAAGCAGGACAGATAAACTGATTTTGATAGCTGGGCTGAACGGATGTTCCCGATTGGGGAGAAATGGAAGAACTATGCCCAAACCGCAACCTGCTGACGCCTGTCCAACCGACCGCCATTCCGGGATCAATGCAGATGCAGCCGCTGACCTGGTTGCGGAATCTTCCTTCGCCGATGCTCCAGGGAGAGTCGTCGAACTTGCCGCCGCGTCCCTGTCGAAGAACACGCGCCGCGCCTATCGAGGCGCCTTGCAGCGATTGCAGCACTACCTGGACAAACACGATGCCAGCCTCACGGACGGTTGGCTGGCCAGCTACCTCGCCTCTCTGTTTCATCGGGGCCGCTCCCCCTCCTCAGCCAGCATGGTCGTGGCAGCCGTCCGCTTTCAGGCCAGGACCACCGGCACGCCTTCACCCGTGGGGCCGGCCACCGATCGGGTCCTGGCCGGGTTCCGGCGCGAAGGGCGCCGGAGGGGCCGGGGGCAGGTCGAAGGGATCAGTTGGGAGATGGCCGACGTCATCGCCGCCCTCATTACTGCCGTCGAGACGGGCTCTCTTGCCGCGTTCCGCGACGCCGCCCTGATCTCCATCATGTCTGACGCCATGCTTCGGGTTTCGGAAGTCGCCGCGCTTCGGTGTGCCGACATCCGGGAGGACGATGGAGGCGCCGGCTTGCTGACGATTCGTAGTTCCAAGACCGACCAGGAAGGGGAAGGGACGATCCTGTTTCTTGGCGCGCTCACCATGAGGCGGATCCGTGCCTGGATCACGGCCGCTGGCTTCAATTCAGGACCCCTGTTTCGGGCGGTGCGGGTCGGAGGCATCGTGGAGGAAGGCCCCCTCAGTTCCCGGAGCATCCGAAACGTCATCCAGAAGAGGGCGAAGCAGGCCGGCATCGACGCCGGGCGAATCTCCGGGCACTCGCTCCGGGTCGGGTCGGCTCAGTCCCTGGCCCTTCGGGGAGCCTCCCTGGTGGAGCTCCAACAGGCCGGACGCTGGACCTCACCGCACATGCCGGGCCGGTATGTCCGGGGGCAACTTGCCTCCCGTGGACCCGTGGCCCGGATCCGGTACGGGAAGGGATCCTGAACGCATCAGCCGAACCGGCCTGAGACGGGAGGTCATCAGCGCCGCCGGCATGATTGCAAAGCAGCCGGGAATGGTCCGGCACATGGGAGCGAGGGTGCCGCGAGTCCAGTGATCCCGGGAGACGGGAAGATCGGACCTGTTCCGGCCGAACGCGACACAGGCACCGTCCCCATACTCGGAGCGGTCGAACCAGAGCAACTCCGGCCCCCTTCTCCATCCCCTCAGGAACGCAACGGCCTCAATCCCTCGGGTTGCTGACGATACGCCGGCCCGGGTCGGGGGGCTCCTGCTGCTCGAGGAGGCGGCTGGCAATCTCGACTGCGGACAGATCCACCTTGAGATTGCGAATTTGCAGAGCCTTCAGGGCGCTGCCCTTTCGGCCCCAGGGACGGCCGTCGCTGCGGATTCTATGCGGTTTCATATTGATCCTCTCGATTAGCCGGATGGCCTGCTGTCTATCCAATCTGCCATCCCGGAACTACGCGCCGAATCATCACTGCAGCTCGCCGATGGCGGATCGGGCTGCGCCGAGCGGCATGTCCGGCGCAGCCTCTCGACCCTTTTGACGGGCCCGGCTCGGCAATAGCGTTCTCGAATCGCTCCACAAGAAAAAACGCTGCCATAAACGCCCCGAAAACGTGACTCGCGTGCCGTCTTGAGAGCTTCCGATAACGGGAAATATCGGAACCGAGGTAAAAACAGGGCACGCATCCGGGCACGAAATCCCTTCTTGAAAGTCAGCGGTTCACCCTTCCAAGTGCGGGAAACGCCGTCCACACGCCTGCGGAGGCCCCCCGGGAGCGGCCAGGGCTTCCCGGATCTTCTTCGCCATCCTCCAGGCCGTGACGCGAGAGATTCCCAATCCCTCATGCAAGGTCAGCATGGATGTCCTCAGGGACATATCGGAGGAGACGAGGTGAATCGCCAATACCCAGGTCCTGAGCTTGGTCTTGTTCTGCCCCAGGAGGGTCCCCTTGCGGACGCTGAAGTACCCCTTGCAGTCCTTGCACCGGTAGCGCATGGCCACCTGGCGCGGATCCCGGGTCCGGTGGCGGTACCAGCGGTCGGAGCCGCAGGCCGGACACCAGAGTTGGCCCCGCCAGCGTATGGCGGCGAGCCATTGCTCGGCGGCTTCCTCGTCGGGAAAGGTTTGGAAGAGCTCAGGCAGTGTCATGATGAGGCCTGCGGCGGGGCCGACCCATACGGCCCCTTCAGGGGTGCCACAGGGAAACTCGAGGGAACTCGCGCGCCGTCACTGGCCGGTAACGAAAGGCTCGGGATTGGGCTCCGCATCGGGTTTCTCCAGACCACGGGAGCGGGAAGGATGGTTGAGAACCGGCTCCCGGATCTCGGATGTCGTTGCCGCATGGAGAAAAAGAAGGGGGAAGGCCTGATACCAGGCTTCCCCCTTCCGTTTCTCCCGGGCCGTCGATCTCTCCTGATTGATGGTTGAGGAGAGCGACGATCCCTCGGTTAAGCCACCCAGCCTAGTTGGCCGGAGACCCAGGAGACTTCAGGGACCACGAAGCCGCGAAGGTCGAAGACGAAGTAATGAACTTCAGCAAGGCTTGTCCCGTGGTGACGTATGCACGGTCTTTCGCTGGCTCCTCCACGATCAGCGTGCCGGCCGTGTAGGTCCGTGGGCTCGAAGTGGGGACACCATCGGCATCCTCGACCGTCGAGCCGGTCGCAGCATCTCCATCTCCATAGTCCTTTTTGCAAGTCAATGACATGCGCTTGAACTTGATCCATCCCGGGGACGCGCTCATCATGGGATCCAGCATGGCATCCAGACCGGCAAAGTCCTTCGCCCCGGAGGACGCCGTGGGAACGATGTCCGTCAGACTGCTGAGCATCCAAGGCCCCATGATCATGGTTCCGGTACACTTGGCAAGATTCGCATTGGTCATGACACGGATACCCTCGACGATGATATGGGTGCCCGCCGGAG
>JAPOYZ010000124.1:2759-3850 GCA_026706325.1 Candidatus Aminicenantota bacterium | reverse complement strand
GGTGGTCTACGAGTTCGAGGATCTGATCGCCGCCGACACTTCCAAATCGAAGGGTTTGAAGGCGGGCACCAACTTCCTTTACCAGAAACAGTTGCCCCTCAGGCCGGGCCGGTACAAGCTGACGGTGATCCTGCAGGAAGAATCGAGCAAGCGGGTCGCCATCGAAGTGTCGTCGGTCCACCTGTCCAAGACCCAGATGGGATCCCTCACCAGCAGCACCTTGGTGGTGGCCGACGGATTCGCCTCTTCTGCTCCGGAGCAGACCCTTTCCGATCCGTTCGTGACGCCCAGCGGAATCAAGGTCTATCCCAACGTCTCCCAGGAATTCTCTCCCGGGGCCTTCCTCAGCCTCTACTCGGAGGCCTATGAAGTGGCTCTGGATCAGGCGACGCGCCAGCCGGCGCTGGACGCCGAGTTCGTGATCATGAAGGGTCGCGAACAGATCCGGTCGGAGGAACCGAGACTGCTGCAGATGGAAGACCGGGTGATCTTGATGCATACCATGCCCCTGGAGGGGGTGGAACCGGGACGTTACCAGATCATGATGCAGCTCCGTGACCGGATCAGCGGCCAGGAGGCCTCCAAGCGCGCCAACTTCGAGATCCGGGGCGATTGAGAGATCCGGTTTGTTCCACCAATCCCTCATCCGTGCCGGGCTCCGGCCGGTGTTCCCGAGTACGATCGAGGGTCCCCTTCAGCGCTGGTTGAAACTCTTTTTATTCGTTCTCGCCTTGGCGCGTCCGCTGGGCCTGCACGCCGGCGCCGCGTCCGATTCCGCACCCTCTTTTCGGGACGTGAGCGGTGAGGCCGGCCTTTCCTTCATCCACAGCAGCGGCGCGTCTCCGGAAAAGTATCTGGTCGAGACCATGGGTTCCGGGGGAGGCTTCCTGGACTACGACGGCGACGGCTGGATGGACGTCTACCTGGTCAACAGCGGCGCCACTCCCTCGTCTCCTTCGGCGCCGCCCGGAACGAACCGGCTCTTTCGCAACAATGGGGACGGCAGCTTCAGCGACGTGACGGAGCAGGCCGGGGTCGGCGATCCTTCCTATGGCATGGGCTGTGTCTTCGCCGACTACGACAATGACGGA
>JAPOYZ010000124.1:0-2699 GCA_026706325.1 Candidatus Aminicenantota bacterium | reverse complement strand
GTCACCAACCTGGGCCCCAACGTGCTCTACCGCAACAACGGCGACGGCACCTTTACGGATTTTTCGGTTGCCGCCGGCGTGGCCGATCCTCTCTGGAGCACCAGCGCCGCCTTCGGAGACTACGACCAGGACGGCTGGCTGGATCTTTACGTCGGCAACTATCTGAAGTTCACCTTCGCCACTCACCGGCGCTGCTATTCGGGAGAACTCCTCATCTACTGTTTCCCCCACAGTTACGACGGAGTACCCAATACGCTCTACCGCAACCGGGGTGACGGAACCTTCGAGAGGGCGAACGAAAAGGCCGGCGTGACGGAGGAGGCTCAATATTCCAAGAGCCTGGGGGTGCTCTGGCTGGATCTGGAAGGGGACGGCGATCTGGATCTCTACGTGGCCAACGACACGACGGCCAACTATGTCTTTCGAAATGGAGGCAACGGTGTCTTCGAAGACGTCTCGTTGCTTTCCGGAGGCGCCTTCAACGGAATGGGCATGGCGCAGTCGGGGATGGGCGTGGACGCCGGGGACCTGGCCGGGAACGGACTCTACAGCATCTTCGTGACCAACTTCTCGCTCCAGACCAACGACCTGTACTGGAACAACGGCCAGGGGATCCTCACGGACCATACGCTCCAGGCCGGGCTCTCCCAGGAGAGCTTCCTGCCGCTGGGGTTCGGCGCCAACTTCCTGGACTACGACAACGACGGCCTGCTCGACCTCTTCGTGGCCAACGGGCATGTGTTCGACAACATCAACTCCATCAATCCCAGCCTGGAATATGCCCAGCCCAACCAGCTCTTCAGGAGCCGGGGCGAAGGCCGGTTCGATGCCGTCTCGGCCCGGTCCGGGCCTTATTTCTCCCGCAAGAACGTGTCTCGAGGTTCGGCCGTGGCCGACTACAACAACGACGGCCGTCTCGACCTGCTGGTGACCAACAACAACCAGAAGGCGGACCTGCTGGAAAATCGGACGGCGGAGAATCATCACTGGCTGCAATTGCGGCTCGAGGGGACGCACTGCAATCGGGACGGCGTGGGCGCCAAGGTTCGCCTCCAGGCGGGAGGCCGCCGGCTCAGCCACGAAGTCCGGGCCGGAAGCAGCTACCTGAGCCAGAGCGATCTGAGGGTCCACTTCGGACTGGGCGCCGCGGCCAAGATCGATTCCATCGAAATCCTCTGGCCCTGCGGCAGGAGGCAAACGGTGCCGGCCCCCGTGGATGTGGACCGCATCCTGCCGGTCAAGGAGTCGAGCTGACGTGAATCTCATCCTCCCGGCCGCCTGGGGGGTGCTTTTTCTCCTCCAGGGGATTGCCACTCGGCCTGATCCGTTGCTGGAACGGGCTCTCCGGAAGATCGCCGTCAGCGAAGACTACGTGGGGGCTCTGGCCGACCTGGAAGCGTCGCTCCGGGGCCCCAATCCCAACCCTCAAGCCCACTACCAGGCGGGCGTCTGCCACACCATCCTGCGGGACTACTCCAAGGCCCTCGACAGTTTTCGAAGTGCCAGGGAGCTGGGAGTCCAAGGGTGGGAATTGGAGCTGGGCTTCGGGATCGCCTATTTCCACCTGCACCAGGACGAAAAGGCTCGCGGGCATTTCGAGAGGACTCTCTCCCTCAAGCCGGATGACCCGAACGCACTTTTCCACCTGGGGCGGTTGGATCTCAAGGCGGGAGATGCGGCCCGGGCCTCAGAGCGATTCCGCCAGGTGTTGGCCCGCCAGCCGGACCATCAGGGGGCCCTCTTCAGCCTGGGGTCCGCCCTGATTCGCCAGGGGAAGGAACGGGAGGGGAAGAAGGTGCTGGAGCACCATCGGCGGGTCGGCCACCTGCAGGGACGCCTCAAATCGCTGAGTCTCATGGCCGATTCCCCCAAGGCCTCGGCCGAGGTCTTCGCCGACCTGGGAGACGTCTTTCTGGAGCTGGGCCGCAAGGAGGACGCCCTCAAGGCCTACGGGAAGGCGGAGGAGCTCACGCCGGAAACGGCCCTGACCGGGCTCGGCCGGGGAACGCTGGCCTACGGACAAGGAGACTGGACGGAGGCCAGGCGCCATCTTCTGAGATACCTGGAGAAAGTGGGCGGAGACTGCCAAGGATATCTCTTGCTGGGCTTGATGGAAAAGCAGGAGAAGAAGTACGGCCTGGCCCGCCAGCACTTGAATCGCGGGCTCGAGCTCTGTCCCGGCCGCCTCCTGATTCTGGCCAGCCTGGCCGAGCTGGAGCTCCAGCGGGGAAACGTCGCCGGGGCCGAGGAATTCTCGCAGAAGATGATCCGGATCGATGCCGATTTCGCGGCCGGCCCCTTCTTCCTGGCCTTCTGCCGCATTTACCAGCAGCGTCTGGAGGAGGCCGAGGAGCTGGGCCGGCGGACCCTGGAACTGGACGACAGGAATCCCAATCACCACCTCCTCATGAAGGCGGTCTACCAAGCCCGCGGCGACGCCGAAAAAGCGCGTCACCACGACGACCGGGCCAACCAGCTCCGCGGCGCGGCCGGTCCGTGAAACCGGTCAGATTCCGAAAATAAGTGGACATTGTGCATTTGAAATGCATAATGTCGACCTATATCCAGACCTATATCGAGCGCGATGTTCGCACCCTGCGGCAGGTGGGCGACCTGGCCCAGTATCAGAATTTCCTCCGGGTTCTGGCGGCAAGAAGCGCACAGCTATTGAATTTGACGGATGTCGCACGAGACCTGGG
>JAPOYZ010000515.1 GCA_026706325.1 Candidatus Aminicenantota bacterium | reverse complement strand
ACGTCCGGTGGTGTGGGAGGGTGCAGGGGCGCAATCCCCTGCACTCGACCCGATCCAACCGGCGACAGGAAAGTCGCCGCTCCTCACTCGATGATGGTGCCGATGACCACTTCTTCGGTGACGTTGTGGGGGCTGATGACCTCCCCGCCGCAGAGGTAGAGGTTCTTGTCGACCCGGCTCAGCTCCGCCGCCAGCCGGTAGACTCCCTTCGAGAGGTCGATGCCGGTGGCCTCTCTAATCTGTTGCTCCCGCTCCGGGTGGACCGGGAAAGGAGGAATCCTGGAGGGAAGGGTCCGGTAGGTCTTCTCCACCGTGTCGAACACCAGGACGTCGAAGTTGGGGGAGCGCACCGCGGGGATCCGGTCCTTGTAGCGATACGGATGGTCCACCGGATAGTCCTTGATGCCGCCGGCCATGATGATGAACCGGTCCCGGTAGGCGACGGCTTCCATGCCGTGCACCGGAAAGGGAAGATCCGGCAGTCTCCGCCAACGCAAGGTTTTGAGATTGAGGACGTATCCGTCCGCGCAATGGCGCAGGTGTCCCTCGAACCGGCCGTTTCGGGATTCCGCGTAGTTGACGTAGTCCCCGCCGAAGACGTAGATGTTGTCGCCGACGGCGGTGGTGGCCGGTGACTCGCGGGCCATGCCCGGCAGCGGCGGCAGGTCCCGCCATCCGGCGCCGGGATCGGCCGTGTCGAAGGCCTCCACCGAGTTGACGTAGGCGCCGGGGTGATCACCCATGAAGGGTACGGCGCCGAAAGTGGCCTGTCCCCCGATCACCACGATGGTGGTGCCGCTGACGGCGGCGCCCGGCAGAAACCGTCCCACCCGGAGGGACGGAAGCTCCTCCCACTGTTTCCGGTCCCCGGCGCCGGAGAGACGGAACATTCGGTTGCTGGTGTTGTCGTTCTGCTCCTCGGGCCAGATCACCCACCCGGTAAAGACGTAGAAGTCCTCCCCCACGGCGGCGCCCTGAGGCCACTTGATGCCCACGGGCAACTCGGGCAACAAGCCGTACTCCTGGGACCGGGTGTCCAGGATCCAGCCCGAGACGTGCCTTCCGCGGTCCCGGATCTGCCACCCCCTGCCCGTGGTGCGCTGGCTCGACGGCTCCCAGCCTGGAAAACCGGGTGACCCGGCAGCCAGGATCAGGTGGCCGATGGACGCCTGGGCCTGACCCTTGGTGGGCCAGGGCATGGAGGGGCCCATTTCCCAGGTGATGTCGAGGATCTCCGGCACCTCGTCGCCGCCTTCACCGCAGCCCGCGCAGAGCGCCAGCAAGAGCAGAGGCAGGGTCAGGACCGTCCGGTGTCTACGGCCGGCTGCCGGTAGCCGTTTACGGGGGGCCATGGCGCTCATTCCTCGATGATGGTCCCCACCAGGACCTCGTCGGTGACGTTGGCCGGACTGATCACTTCGCCTCCCGCCAGGTACAGCTTGCCCCGCACCAGGCTCAATTCGGCGGCCAACCGATAGACTCCCCGGGAGAAATCGATCCAGTCGACGTCCAGAGCCTTGTGCCTCATCTCGGGAGGGGGCCGAAAGGGAGGAAGCTTTGTGGGGAGGATCCGGTAGGCCTCCTCTTTGGCGTCGAAGACCAGCACCTCGAAGTTTGGAGCGGGCCGGTTGGGGACGCGATCCGTGTACGCGTACGGATGGTCCACGGGATAGTCCCTCATCCCCCCGGCGATGATGACGTAACGGTCCCGGTGCACGGCCGCTTCCCAGCCTCCGGCGGGAAAGGGCAGGTCGGGAAGCCTCCTCCAGCGCAGCGAAGGGAGGTCCAGAACGTACGCATCTCCGCCGTGCCGGCGATGCGGGTGGAAATCGTCTCCCGCCTCGGCGTAGTTGACGTAGAAGCCTCCAAACACGTACACCTTCTCGCCGATGGCCACGGCGGCCATGGACTCGCGTCCGAAGCCGGGAATGGGAGGGATTTCCCTCCATCCGCGCCCGGGATCGGCCGTATCGAAGATCTCCACCGAATTGATGTAGACGCCCGGATGGTCTCCGGTGTAGGGGGACGCTCCGAAGGAGGCCTGGCCGCCCAGCACGACGATGGACGTCCCGGAGGAGACTGCAGCCGCGAGAAAGCGCCCGGTGATCAGCGACGGCATCTCGCGCCACCGCCATTCTCCAGACCTGCTGGACAGCCGGAACATGCGATCCGTCGTGATGTCCACGCGGTCCTGGGGCCAGCGAACCGTTCCCGTGAGGAGGTAGAAGTCGTTTCCCACCGCCACGCCCTGAGGCCAGCTCAGGCCCACCGGCGCGTCAGGCAGGATCCCATAGTTGTTGGTACGGGTGTCGAAAAGCCATACGCTGTTGTGCCTGCCCCGATCCCGCGAGTTTTTGCTTGGGTTCCATCCCGGGTAACCCGGGGCTCCCGCCGCCACGATAACGTCGCCCAAAACGGCCTGCGCCTGTCCCTTGGTCGGCCAGGGCAGCGGTTTCCCGGGGGTCCAGGTGATGTCGCGGATTCCGGCGCCCGCGGCTTGAACCGGAAGACACAGGCACAGCAGCCAGGGGAGTGCTCGCACGGATCCGGCAATTGGTTGAAGAGCGCCGTGCAACCGTCGCCTCGCCCGACCAGCCATAACCGGATCCACTCCTTCGGATGTCCTGAATTGTTCCAAGAACAAGCGGGAGGCCGATTGTAACAGCCTGGAGGAGTAGTGAGAAACGAGGCGCGGGGAGTGAGATCGGGCGGGGACGAGCGGGTCTGCTCTTCGCCGGCCCGACATTGGAAATCCCGGAGGTTCGCTGTGATATAATTTCGCTTATTCCACAAACCGGACAGGGGACTATGCGATTCCTTTATTCAATACTCAAGACTCTGTGTTTCGCTTTCCTGCTGGTGTCGATTTCTCCCGCTCCCGTAATGGGATCCAAGGACAGGAAGACCAAGGAGGAACGGAAACGGGAGAAGGAGGCCAGGAAGCGCGACCAGCGCCAGCGGGTGGAGGAGCAGCAGGACTACTTCAAGAAGTGGATGACGGAGGATGTCGTCTACATCATCACGGATGAAGAGAAAAAGGTCTTCAACAACCTGAGCACCGACGCCGAGCGGGACGCCTTCATCGAGCAGTTCTGGCGCCGCCGGGACCCGGACCCGCGCACCGCCCTCAACGAATTCAAGGAGGAGCACTACCGGCGGATCGCCTACGCCAACGACCACTTCTACTCCGGCGTCGAGGGCTGGTATTCGGATCGGGGCCGCATCTACATCACCTACGGTCCCCCCAGCCAGAAGGAGAGCCACCACGGCGGCCTGTACCAGCGGAGAGTCCTGGAGGAAGGGGGCGGCTGGACCAACGTCTATGCCTTCGAGCGCTGGTTCTACAACTACATCCCGGGAGTGGGCAGCGGCATCGAGATCGAGTTCGTCGACGCCAGCAAGACGGGCGAGTACAAGATCGCGCTCAGGCCTTCCGAGAAGGACGCCTTGTGGCAGGTGGGATCCAGCCCGACCGTCGAGGAGATGTTCGGAGGCGTCACCCGCGACGGTACGATGTTGGCGGATCTGGCCATGCGCAACATCGGTCTCAACGACGGGACCTTCATGCGGGGGGCCCAGCCGTTCGACCGGGTGCGCAACTACTTCCTTCTCAACAAGCCTCCCAAGGTGGAGTTCGAGCATCTCCGGGGCGACGTGGAAACGCGCCTCCTGTACGACCCCATTCCCCTGGAGATGGTCATCGGGAACTATCGGGTGGGTGAGGACGCATTCCTGGTCCCCCTTACCGTCCGGGTGCCGGCCCACGAACTGACTTACGACGCCGATCTTCAGAATGTGACCCGGGCAACCATCCAGGTTTACGGGAAGGCCCAGACCCTCACGGGCAAGGTGGTCTAC
>JAPOYZ010000223.1 GCA_026706325.1 Candidatus Aminicenantota bacterium | reverse complement strand
GTCTTGATCTTTGGCGAGACCGGAACAGGCAAGGAACTGGTCGCCCAGGCTCTCCGATGATTGACCTGGAATCTTTCAGGATGAGCGCGGCAGGGGCGTCGAGCCGCTCTGCAGGACGTTCGGTCCGGATCGGCAACTGCCATTCCAGGAGCTTGATAGTGCAAGCCAGGAGGTCCAGATCCTCTTCGGACATGCCCTGGGGGGGTGGCTCAAAATGGAGCAGAGCCAACGGCTCTCCGTCTGCGTAGAATCGCACCGCAACGGATCCGTCCTTGCCGTGGACATGCTCCAGGGATCCGTCGAACGCGGCATCATCGTTCATTTCGAGGAGGAGGTGGCGTCCGCTGCTGACGCACGTGCCGCAATGGGCGAAAAGACGGAATCGCCTGGAATGGTGCTCCCGGCCGAACAGATTCGCGCCCAAACCCGGGACCCCCTTGGCGACACATTTCAGGGCCGCCTCGGCGATCTCCGCCAGTCCGCCTCGTTCCCCCATGGAGGAAACCAGTTCGTGCAGATGGCCCAGATGCCCGGGCGCGGGATGCTTGGAAATCCGGCGGAAAGCCCGGTCGCGTTCGGTCTCGATGGGTTCGATGAAGCGTTCGGAGAATGAGCATTGCAAATCGGCCGAAAGGTGCATGGCCCTTTGTTTCAAGATCCGCAAGGATCGAGAGTAGGTTCGAAATCCCTTCTTGAGATCACCGCTCGCAACCTCGGCATTGGCCCGAATCCGGTACAACTCGGACTCCAGCCCGGGCCGATCCATATGCTTTACCAGTTGAAGCGCTCGAAGCGACAGGACTCGGGCGCGGTCAGGCGAGTTGTCCGCCAGCAGATGTCTCGCTCTCAGGAGATGCGCCGTTGCGAGCAAAGGCAAATAGGAATGCTCCGTCGAAAGATCCGTGGCCTTACGAATGCAGCTCTCGGCACCGGAGGATCGGCCCAACGCCAAGAGAGTCTCCGCAAGGCTCAGGAGCCCTTTCACTCGATGGTACGGCAGGTACGGCGCGAGGGTCTCCATCGCCTCGGAAGCGGTATGGCATGCTTGCTCATATTCGGCCAGATCGTGGTGAATCCTGCTCCTCAGAAGTAGAAAGCGTCCCTTTTCCCGACCCGGGTCCTTCGCCTCGAGACCCATCATCGTCTCCCGCGCCCGGTCCGGGCGGCCCAGCAGAACCCAGGTCCAACTCGACGCCAACGTGGCGTCGACCAAGGATGGGAACAGGGCGAGATCGGCACTCCCTGCCAACGCCTCGGCGCCGACGCTGACCGCGGTCTCAAGATCCAACAGATGGTTCAGGTTTTTCGTCAGTTCGACTTGGAGTTCGACTTCAGTATGCCGGTTCTGATTCAAGTCCCGGTTCTGGGCGATCAAATCCCTCAATCGCCGCGCCGCATGTCTGTGGCGACCCAGCTTTCGGCTGTGGGTCGCCAGCGCCTTCTGCGCCAGAATCGCCACTTCGGGATTGCCGTATTCGCTGGCCAGAGACAAGCTGTATCGGGCCGAGTTTCGGGCTGCTTTGAATTGGCCGAGATCGGAATAGAGAACGGAAAGGTCCGCGATTCTCCTGCCCAGGCTGATCGATCGATGTCGTCGGATCGCTGATCGAACGGACGCCAGTTGCCAACGGGTGGCTTGGTCCAGGTCCCCG
Organism: Candidatus Aminicenantota bacterium; assembly: GCA_026706325.1. GTDB lineage: Bacteria > Acidobacteriota > UBA6911 > RPQK01 > JAJDTT01 > JAJDTT01. The sequence continues at coordinate 2,214 of JAPOYZ010000223.1, read as the reverse complement.
TTGGCCCACGCGAGGGAGGCGAAGGCGGGATGATATTTTTCCGCCAGTGCCTCGTTCTTCCGGCTCTGAGCCAGCATTTGAGCGGCCACCGGCCCGGCCTCCGGATGCTTTCCCATCCGGCTCATGGCGTCGAGCCACATTGCCTGCAGTTCTCCTTTCAAGAATTCGGTGGGAGAATGTTCCAGGATGCCGAGGGCTTTCTGAAGAGCCTCCATTCCGCGCTCCATGCTCCCGAAGTGGATGTGGATCTGGGCGACTTTTGAGAGGAGATACACTCGATCATCCGGCTGAGATGGTCTGGATTCGAGTTGCTTCAAGCAGAAGTCCCGGCACTCCTTCAGGCTCCCGCCCACGTACATGATCTCAGCCGATTTCTTGACGCGGTCCCGGCTGCCCATGGGCAGCGCTCCCAGGCGCCGCGCGAGAAGAAGCAATTCGGACGCGTCCGCGTATGCTCGTCGTTCGCACAACCGGAGCAGAGCTGACCAGATGTATTGCCTCACCTTTCCGATTTCGTGTGCGCTCATGTAGTGGCGCACGAGGTCCTGCAGAACGAGCGTGTCATTCGACCTCTGGAACCGCCTCTCGAGGACACTGCCGATACGTTTGTGAATCTGCCGGCATTTGGATGGAGACTCCCCGACTCGTCGGACGATGGTCCGAGCGGTCCAATTGTGAGCCACCGAGAAGACGGGAGCACGGAGGCGTCCCGAGACGCAAGCCAGATTGAGGTGTTCCAGGGCGTAGATCTCTTCCGAGAGATAGTCGCCCGAGGTCTGAAGAATGCGTGCAAGTCCGGCTGCTGAAATCGGTTTGCCGATGAGGGCCAGATGATCCAGGATTTCTCGTTGTTCCGGCGTGACCCGATTCAGATGGCCGGTGATCTTCTTGGATGCGCCCGCCGGCAGGAATGAACTCCTGGTTCGGAACGGTGCGGACCTCCACCGCCCCGAACGAAAGGCCAATTGTCCCGTCTCGCGCATATGGCGGAGAGATTCATGAATATAGAGCGGAATGCCGGTGCTTTCCCGAAGTATCGCAGGGACAGCGGCTGGATCGGGACCTCCAAGCAACGATTCGGCGAGGCGCTCCGACTCGAGGAGATGGAGGCTTGCCAGCCGGACTTCGTCCAATTGTCCGAACCGTTCCAACTCCGGCTTCAACGTCTTCCAGTGTCCTGGCCGTTCATCGGTACGGTAGTTGGCAACGAAAAGGATGGAAATGGGGTCGTTTCGAAGTGCTCGTCGATAGAGTTCCAGAGAAGCCTCATCCATCCATTGCAGGTCGTTGATGCAAAAGACGACTGGAGAGAGTGACGACGCTTTCCTTAGAAACGAGAGTAGGCAATGGGTGAGCTGCGTTGTGTTTCCCGACTCCCTCCAAGTGTCGGTAAACCTCCAGCGCTGGCCGGGTTCCGAATCGGACTGGAATGCGTCCAGCGCCCCGTCTCCCGGGTGATGGCTCACTGAGAAAGTTGTGGCTCGCTGGAGTCGCGCCGCCGATTCGACCCGTTCCATCAGGGCTGTTTTTCCGATTCCGCTGTGACCGCCGATAGAGACCAATCGCGGTCTCGGATTCCGGATGTGGATATCCAATATTTCACGGAGCATCGCGGACTCATCTTCCCGGCCGACAAGCGCGCATCGGAATGGAGGGGATGGAGGGGCGGGCAAGCGATCGCCGGCCTGTAGCGCAGCACTCACATGGCTGGCCGAAGCGGGTCGAAGCTCCGGATCCTTCTGAATCAGATCCAGAATCAATTGTTCCACCTTGGCCGGAATGTCGGGATTCAGTCTCCGGGGGCGGACCGGGTAGGAGAGGATCTGTTTTTGGAGAACGATCCCGAGATCCGTCTCCAAATAGGGAGCGTGGCCCGTAAACAGACGGTAGAGAACCATTCCCAACGAGTAAAGGTCGCTTTCCTTCGATGTGGTGCGGTCGCTGATCCACTCCGGTGAGGCATACCGAATGGCTTGGGTCTGCCAGGATTTTCCGGCCGGACGCTGCTTGGGAGCCGGCAGGTTGAGAAGGAGATCCCCAGACTTCCCCACGAAGAGATGGGAAGGCCTCAGGTAGCCGCAGAGAAAATTCCTGTGGTGAAGAAAGGAGAGCAACTCTGCCAGTTGCACGGAAAACTTGATGGCTCGACAGGGCGTCAGGCGTCCTCCCTTCTTGTCAATGAGTTCCCGGGACAGGACGTCGCAGATGAAGCCG
>JAPOYZ010000534.1 GCA_026706325.1 Candidatus Aminicenantota bacterium | reverse complement strand
CCTCAAACGTAGTCACCACTACGCTCTCGGTCGCGAGCACGCGGGGATGATGAAGAGTCGGCGGCTAAAAGCCGCCGCTCCGGCGAAAATCCTGCGCGATCGTCACGCCCCCTGGTGAGAAATGCGGGCTAACATGTTCAGAAAAATCCTCATCGCCAACCGGGGTGAGATAGCGCTCCGTGTCGTCGCCGCCTGCAAGGAATTGGGCATTCGCACGGTCGCAGTCTACTCGGAAGCGGATCGGGACCTGCTCCATGTCCGCTTCTCCGACGAGGCCGTCTGCATCGGTCCGCCCCGAAGCTACGACAGCTATCTGAACATCCCCAGCATCATCAGCGCGGCCGAAATCACCAACGTCGACGCCATCCATCCAGGTTACGGCTATCTGGCCGAGAGTTCCCACTTCGCGGAGGTCTGCGACAACTGCGGCATTCGGTTCATCGGCCCCTCGGCGTCTGCCATCAGCCTCATGGGAGACAAATCCCGGGCACGGGAGACGATTCAGGACCTGGGAATTCCCACCATTCCCGGCACCGGAGTCATCGACCGGGAAACCCGGGACCCTGCCGCGTTGGCGCGGCAGGTCGGCTTTCCCCTCATCATCAAGGCGGCAGCCGGAGGAGGCGGGAAGGGGATGCGCATCATTCGCCGGGAACAGGATTTCCTGGATTCTCTGTCACTGGTCCAGTCCGAGGCGGAAAGCGCATTCGGCAACTCCCAGGTCTATCTGGAGCGGTATCTCACGAACCCGCGCCATATCGAGTTCCAGGTCCTGGCCGACGAGCAAGGGAACATCGTCCACCTGGGGGAGCGTGACTGCTCCATCCAACGGCGGCACCAGAAGCTGGTGGAGGAGTCGCCCAGCCCGTTTCTCAGCCCCGGCAGGCGAATGGAGCTGGGAAGCCAAGTGGTGCACGCCCTGAAGCAGATCGGCTATCAGAACGCAGGGACGGTGGAGTTTCTGTTCGACCAGGAGGGCAACCACTACTTCATCGAGATGAACACCAGGATCCAGGTCGAGCATCCGGTGACAGAGATGATTACGGGAATCGACATCGTGAAACAGCAGATCCTGATCGCCGCGGGCTTTCCTCTGGACTTTTCCCAGGAGGACGTGGCTTTCCGGGGAAGCAGCATCGAATGCCGGCTCAACGCCGAATCGTCCGAGACCTTCACTCCGTCACCAGGCCGAATCCATGCCTACCATGCTCCGGGAGGGCCCGGTATCCGGGTCGATTCCGCAGCCTATACGGATTGCGTCATTTCACCTCACTACGATTCCCTCATCGCCAAACTCATTGCCCACGGCAACGACCGGGAAGAGGCCATCTCCCGGCTGAACCGGGCCTTGGACACCTTCATCGTGGAAGGTATCGAGACGACCCTGCCCTTCCACCGAAAGGTGATCCGCCATCCCGACTTCCTCAGTGGGAACTACGGGACCTCGTTTCTTGAAGAATTCGCGGGAAAGACGGCATGAGCTCACCCGACGGAATCAAACAGAGAGGTTACTGGGGATCCGGTCTCGGATTTGTCCTGGCCGTGGTCGGCTCCGCCATCGGGCTCGGCAATATCTGGCGGTTCCCCACCGAGGCGGGACAGAGCGGAGGGGGCGCCTTCGTTCTCGTCTATATAATCGCCACTTTTCTGATCGGTGTCCCGGTCATGATGGCCGAACTGGCCGTGGGCCGGCGAACCCAGCGAAATCCGGTCGGGGCCTACCGCAGCCTAGCTCCCGGAAGCGGCTGGGGACTGGCCGGGGGGTTCGCCGTCTTCACCGGCTTGATCATCCTGAGCTACTACAGCGTGGTCGCCGGCTGGACACTCAAATACACTTGGATCGCATTTAGCGGCTCCCTGCACGGCGCTACTCCGGAAGCCATCAGCGCGACTTTCAACAATTTCATCCAGGATCCGGGACCGGTGCTCGGCTGCCACCTTCTCTTCATGCTCATCACCATCCGGATTGTCATGGGGGGCATTCAGCATGGCATCGAACGAGCCGCCAAGATCCTCATGCCCGTGCTGTTCGTGCTTCTGCTTCTGCTGGTAGTCCGTTCATTGACGCTTCCGGGAGCCGCCGAGGGCCTCAGCTTTTACCTCAAGCCCGACTTCGGAATGCTGGATGTCAAGGTGATCCTGAAAGCCGTGAGTCATGCCTTCTTCTCGCTGAGCCTGGGAATGGGCGCCATCATCACTTTTGGAAGCTACCTGTCCCCCAAGCAGAATTTGGTGTCCAGCGCCGTTTGGGTGAGCTGTGCCGACTTTCTGATCGCATTCCTGGCCGGCCTGGCCATATTCCCGGCGATCTTTTCAGTGCCAGGCTTGGAACCTGACGCCGGGCCGGGGCTGATCTTCGTGGTTCTCCCCAACATCTTCAATGCCATCCCATTGGGACATCTCTTCGGAGCGGCCTTTTTCATCTTGCTGGCCATAGCGGCGCTGACTTCCGCCATCTCCATGTTGGAGGTGGTCGTAGCCTTCACCATCGACGAGTTGGGATGGAACCGCCGCCGATCAGCCATCGCAGTCGGCAGCGTGATCTTCCTCCTGGGAATCCCCAGTGCGTTGGGCAACGGCGCCGTTCCGCTGTTTGCCGGAACCCTCGATTTCGTGAACGAGTATTTTGGGGGGATGGGATTGGTCTTGGGTGCTCTGCTGGTAAGCCTCTTTGTGGGCTGGAAGTGGGGTACCGGAAACGCCGTCGAGGAGCTGGAGCGGGGCCGCGGCACTTTCCGCTTGGGGCAGGTCTGGGGATTCCTGATCCGGTTCGTCTGCCCCCTGGCTATCCTCACGATCCTCTTTCAACTCCTCAGGGGATAACAGCCCGTGGCAAAAGTCATCACGGCATTCGACCGTCCCTGCACAGGCGCGGACGGCGTTGCGATTCGGGCACATACTCCTGGTATGCGCGCCCATAGCGCCTTGTCCGGCGGGCGCAGGAACGGTCTCGGTGCTCGCGGGACTTTCACCACGGACTGTTAAGGCTCCATGCCCAAGCCCCTGCCCGGCCCCCTCTATCCCATCAGTCACTGCCCCAACCCGCAGGGCTGGGATCACGTGGCCTTCTCCGACTGCCTGATCCGTTGCGGTATCCGGTTTTTCCAGGTACGGGACAAGACGCTTCCGGACGGCCATCTCTACCGGCAGCTCGTGAAGATCCGTTTCCTGTGCCGGGAGGCGGGAGCCTGTTTCGTGGTCAATGACCGCGTGGACCTGGCTCTGGCGGTCGAGGCCGATGGCGTCCATCTGGGCCAGGACGACCTTCCGGCGGCGGCCGCCCGGCGACTCCTGGGAGAAGGAGCGGTCATCGGACTTTCCACCCACAATTGGGACCAGTTCAGAAGGGGTCTGGAGGAACCGGTGCACTACCTCGCGTTGGGTCCCGTTTTCCCCACCCATACCAAGGAGGATGCGGCTCCGGTGCTGGGCCTGGAGCTGCTCCGAAGGGCCTCCCGCAGCACCGATCTCCCCTTGGTCGCCATTGGCGGAATTTCGGTGGAGAAGGCCCCCGGTGCGTGGCAGTCCGGGGCCCGTTCGGTGGCGGTGATCTCCGACGTCGCCGGTGCCGAGAGTCCGGAGCGCCGGATTCAAGCCTACCTGGAACGGTCCCGGGTACGGGTCAGGGCGACATGAACCTCCTGCTGTTCGAGTCTCGGCGGGGTCATGCACTGCCCGTGCTGGAGCCCCTTCCGAAGGAGGCCTATCGCCGGCGACGGAAGGCGACTACACGGTGGTCTCGGCTGCAGGGCCGGGTCCGTTCCACGTACCGCCGATTGGAAGAGCGTTTCGATTACGACGAGAGGCTCTGCTCGGCGCTTCACCACGTTCCCGAACTGACGGTGCGCCACTCCAGCCGCCTGGGTGGAGAG
>JAPOYZ010000602.1 GCA_026706325.1 Candidatus Aminicenantota bacterium | reverse complement strand
TTAGCGGGCTCCCGGGACGAAAATCAGGATGGTCCCGGCAAGGTAACGGGGACGATAGACAAAACCAGTCACGCCTAAAACCTTTGTTCGGTTTGTTCCCGAAAATAAGTCTGCGCCTTGTTGATCTCACTCATGATCTTTTCGTCGGGCACGTCTCCCCGAACGAAGATGAGTACTGACGCCGGATCGGAACCATCAATATCCAAGTGCATCGCCCATAGGTTGAAACCGCACTTTCCTGTAGCAGTGCCGTAACGGCGCTTGAACAGCAGGTCCTGATTGGCTTTTCCCCGGCGCATCAGAGCGTAGCAGAAAGGATTCTTTTGCATCTTTCGTCTTCGATTCTCTAGTAATTTATGTTTTCACCTCGGACAATTCGGATAATTAACTAAATGTCCATGTTTCCCCCGCCGGCCGGTTATCCGGACCCCCAGGCTCCCCAGGGTTTCTTGTCCAGGACCCGATCGAGAAACCGTAGCGCATTCCCGCCCAAAATCTTCCGGATCTCCTCGTCGCTGAAGCCGCGGGCCACCAGGCCGACGGTCCAGTAGGGCCAGTTGCTCCACTCCATGGGCCGGGCCGAATAGTTGGGAATATAGGTCAGGTCGGTGCCGATGCCAATATGTTCGATCCCGGCCACCTTGACGGCGTGTTCCAGGTGTAGGGCGAACTGTTCGAACGTCGCCGGACGGGGAGGATCGCTGTTCCACTTGGAACGGTCGCTCGGGTCCCCCTGGTCCCAGAGCCGGTGGTCGACGATGTAGATCCCGATGAGGCCCCCCTTGCCCGCCACCACCTTGAAGTAGTCGTCGTCCACGTTGCGCTGGTCGATGTCCCGGTAGACGGCGGAACAGGCGGTGTGACTGTTGATCACCGGCTCCCGGGAGATCTCGGCCGCATCCAGCGCGGTCCGGCGGGCGGCGTGGGAGAGATCGACGGCGACGCCGAGTTCATTCATCCGGCGCACGACTTGGCGGCCTTCCCGCGAGAGACCGCGGTCGCGGTGCCAGAGCTGGTAGGCATCCCAGCCCACGGCGTTGGAGTGGGTGTGAGTGAGCTGTGCCATTCGCACGCCCAGCCCGTAGAACAGGTCCAGGTTCTCCACCGACTTTCCGGGGACCCAGAGGGCGTGGACGCCCTGGAGCTGGGAGAGGAGGCCCAACTTCCCCTGGTTGCGGGCCCTGCGCAGGTCCTTGGCGCCGGCAATACGCGCCACACCGGGCAAGCGGCCGTAGGCCAGATTGGAGGTGGCCATCCAGCGCAGGCATTGATCGAAGGTGTAGTGTCCCGCGTTGTCTTCCACCGCCAGGTCCAACCCCGTCAGTTCGTAAAGCGCTCGACAGTCCTCCTGCCAGCCGTTTTCGAAGGCCGACTCCAAGGGTTTGTGCTCCCACCAGGTTCGGCGCACCTGGCGGGAGGCCTCCCGCGGGTCGACGCCCTCGGCTTCCAGCTCCCGACGGTCCCACGCGAGCTTGTGCTGAAGTCGCGGCCCGGGCTGGCCGATGGCGGCGGCGACGTAGACCGCGCCCATGAGATCGGCGACATAGGCGTCATGGTGGAGTTGCAGGCCGTGCTCCAACTGTTTCGGAGTCGGCTTCAACTCGTCCAGGATGGTCGCTCTTCCGGCCATTACGCGTGAACGGATCGGTTCCCGCAGCGATTTTCCGGTCAGAGCCTCGGGCGTGGGGACGGCCCCGCGCGAGTAGACGTACGGCGCCGCGCCGAGGCCGCCGGCGAGCGTCCCCTGCAGCAGCGAACGCCTGGAGAACGGAAATTGCTTCATGGGCCGGTTCCTCGGTTGGGAGTTACCTCTCAAATCGGCGAAACCATCCCGATTCGGGATTGGATTCCATCGACCCCCAACGGGACCGCCACCAGAAGTCCGTCCGCGCCCCAGTGGGAGTGTCCACGTCTCGAACCATCAGGTTCACGCGCAAGGTCCGCCAGGCGCCCCCGGCAATCCCATCCAGCGACGCATGGGGGATGGCCACCTCCAGGGAATACCCGGCCGGGTTGGGTGCGCTCCACGCCCGCAGGCCATCGATGGGGTCCCGCGCCCGGAAGACGATGGCCGCTCCCGGCTGGGAGCCCGGGGCGAGGCGAACCGTGCGGTCGGTCCCGTTCGTCCCGGCCTCATCGGACTGGTCCGTGCCTCCACCCGCTTCGGCGGGACGGGGGTCCAGGTAGAGGACGACGCTGTCCCGGAGCGAAGACCGCCTGCCGGCCAGGTGGATCCGGCGATCGTCCTGCACTTCCACGCCCACGTACAGGTATGCCCCGTCCTGCACCAGACCGAAGCGGGCGCCGAGGTCCTGGGGGCCGGTCCAATTGGAGGAGTCTCCGGTCATCTGCCGGGGTCGAGCCAGGGAGACGGGAAGCGGCGGCCAATCGTCGAGTCGTCCGTCAAGGGTCGGGGGGCCGTCGTCCAGGCCGGCGATCAACGGCCGGTGCTCAGCAGCGGCGTAGATCGTCCGAGTCCAGGACACGGGGCGCGGGAGCTGATCGGGCCGGTACGTGGTGCGTACCTCCGCGGCCAGGGCGTCCTCGGCGGTGGGTTGCCGGGACTCGGGCCAACTCAGCTTGACCTCCAGTTTCTCCGTGGAGCCGGGCTCCAGCGTCTTGACGACGGCGTAAGGAGACGGCGCAAGGTGCGGATGGGCTTCCCAGCGGAGACGGACCTCCAGCGGGATGTCCGCCCGGTTTTCCATCTCCACCCACGTCCTCCCCCGCCCCGGGGACTCGATCGTGATGGGATCGAGCCGAATCGCATGCTCGCCGGCGAGCCGGTTCGTGAGGCGGGCCATCGACTCGGTCCGAACGTCCTCTCCCAGGATCCCGTCCAACTTCAGGTTGGCCATCACCGGGCCGGCGTCGGTCATGGTGACCCAACTGACGTGGTCGAACCGGCCGTGAGCTAGTCCGGAAAGCGGACTCCCTCCGCCGGTGGTGGCCAGTTGGTAGTACTTGTATTGGGCGCGCTCGTAGCGGACATAGCGGTGCCGATGGCCGGCGAAGACCGTGTGAGGCCGGCCGGCCAGGGCCTTTTCCACCGCTTCCCAGCCCGACTCCATCTGGTAGTCCCAAAGGGGCTTGTGGAGGAAGACCAGTGTCCAGCGGACCTGGGTATTGGCTTCCAGGGTCTGCCGCACGAACGCGGCCTGCTCGGGACCGATCCGGCTGGGAGCCCCGTCTTCGGTATTCAGGCAGAGGAAGAGGACCCCCTTGTAAAGGAAGTGGTAGTAGGTGGGTCCGAACCGCTTCGTCCACTCCCGCCAGGCCGTCTCGTCCCAGATGTCGTGGTTGCCGGGAACGTAGAAGAACCGCATCCGGAGGATGTCGACGGCGTCCCGGAAATCGGCCCACTCCCGCTCGACCTGATCCAGGTCGTCCGTCGCCCCCTCGATGAGGTCTCCCACGCTGACGACGAACTCCGGCCGCAGATGGTTGATCTTGCCAAGCGCGCTGCGAAAGATGCCCTCCCGGTGTCCGCCGGTGCGGTCGGAGACGATGACGAACTGGAAGTCTTCGGGCTGGTTCAGCAAACCCTTGGCGGTCCACGGCGTGGGGCCCTCGATCTCGGGGAAACGGGTCGGGTGCTTCCCGGAGTGCCGGCTCGGCGGGGTCCATGCGGCGACCAGCCCCATTCCCGCAAGCACTCCCAGGATCAGCAAACGGCGGACGGTGGTGTTTTGTATTTTCATGGGCTCAATTCTATGCGGCTTCCTGAGACTTCGTCACGAACGAAATATGAGAAATAGGCAAATTTCGGGAGTTCGGCGTTTGGAATGCCGCCGCTTTCGCGTTCTTGCGATGGCAACACGTCGTCGGACAGGAAAATGGTGGGCCTAAGTGGATTTGAACCACTGACCTCACGCTTATCAGGCGTGCGCTC
>JAPOYZ010000450.1 GCA_026706325.1 Candidatus Aminicenantota bacterium | reverse complement strand
GTTGGCTGCAAAGGTTGGGGGGTGGGAGTTCGCAGTGCACACGGGGCGGTAGGAAAACCGCCCCTCCAACCGGCGACAGGAAAGTCGCCGCTCCCGGCTCACTTCGGGGGCGGCTATTCGGATTGCTCCAATGAGAAGCGGTAGAGGTTGGTTTCTCGCAACGAGAACCCGAGTCGCCGGTAGAGCCGGTTGGCGGCTTTGCGCGCGGACCGGGAGGTGAGGTCCACGTTTCGGGCGCCGGCGGACCGGGCCCGGTGGATGGCGGCGCGGCAGAGGAGTTCGCCGACGCCGCGCCGTCGAGCCGACTCGTCCACCACCACGTCCTCGATCCAGGCCCGCACGCCGGTGGGAATTCGGTAGAGGACCAGGGTCAGGGTTCCGACGATGCGGTCCTCTCGGTCCGGGTCACGCGCGATTAGGAGTTGGGCGGCGTCGCTGGCGACCAGGTTTTCGAGTTGATCGGCGGTGGGAATGGGGGCCGACGTGGAGAGTTGAGGGATCAGCCGGCCGATGGATTCGACGATCTCCGGAGTGACGGCGGTGACCTCGACGATTCTCATGCCGCTGCTTCCGCGGAACGGAACGGGAGCGGGACCCCGTCGGTCAGGGGCCGCCCGGACCTCAATTGGAGTTTTTTCCGAATCCCCGGACCACGTAGGTGCCGCTTCGGGCGTCTTCCCCCAGAACCACCAGGTTGAACTTGGAGGCGTCTTCCAGGAGGGCCGAGAAGGTCCGGTAGCCGAACCGGGATTCGTTGAAGGCGGGCTGTTTCCGCTTCATGGTCTGCTTGACCATGGAGGAATAGATCACGTCCTTGTTCTCGCGCATCAGCGCCAGGATCGACTCGATCAGGAGCTGGAAGGCGGGACGTTTGTCCTTGGCGATCCTGGCGTTCAGGCGCGGCGGCCGCGTGGCGACCTCGTCCAGCTCCTCGTAGAAGATGAACTCGTCGCAGTTGTCCACCAGCATCTGCGAAGTGCTGCCCTGGGTTCCCAGTCCGATCACGTACTTGCCGTTTTCCTTCAGCTTGGAAGCCAGGGGAGAGAAGTCGCTGTCCCCGGAGAGGATCACGAAGGTGTCGATGTGGTCCTTGGAGAAGCAGAGGTCCATGGCGTCCACGCAAAGCCGGATGTCGGCCGAGTTCTTGCCCGTCCTGCTCCGCTTGGGGATGTCGATGAGCTCGAAGGCGGACTCGTGCAGCTCCGCCTTGTATTCGGAGAACCGGGACCAGTCGGCGTACGCTTCCTTGACCAGGATCTTTCCCTTCTCCACCAACCGTTCCAGCACCTTGTCGATGCGGAACCGGGCCCGGTTCCGGCCCTTCTCGAAGCCCAGGGCCAAGTTCTCCAGGTCGAGGAAAAGGGCCAGGCGGCGTTCTCGTTCGTCCATGGCGCTAAACTATCACAAAGAACTGTCTTAGCCGGGTTTTCCGAGTGGTGGGGACGGCGAATCCGAGTAGACGGGACAGAAGAAATGGGAGATATTACTCGTCCGGGTCCGAGCGGCCCGTCGGCGCGCCCGTAGCTCAGCAGGATAGAGCGCCGGACTTCGAATCCGTAGGTCGGGGGTTCGACTCCCTCCGGGCGCGCCATCTTCCCGAAACAATTTCGCGTAGACGGGGCGACTTTCCCGTCGCCCACTGGGAGAGGGGAATGAATTTCGAGGTTTTCGTAGTCGGGGGGATTCTTGCGGCAGCGGTGGTCCTGTTCGTGACCGAAAGGGTCCGGGTAGATCTGGTGGCGTTGATGGTGATGCTGGGACTCGTGGTGACGAACATCCTCGAGGGCGAGCAGGCGATCATGGGCTTCGCCAACGAAGCGGTCATCACAATCGCTTCGGTCCTGGTCTTGAGCGGAGGGCTGACGCGGACTGGTGTGGCTCATTTTATTGGCCAACGGGTTCTGGCGGCATCGGGTGATGGAGTCGGCCGGCTCATCGCGGTGATGATGGCCACCGTGGGCCTGTTGTCAGGAATCATGAACGACATTGGGATCACCGCCCTCATGTTGCCGGTGGTGCTGGATATGGCCCGCCGCATCGGGACGGCGCCATCCAAACTGCTCATGCCCCTGGCCTTCGGATCCCTGCTTGGCGGGATGACGACCTTGATCGGAACGGCACCAAACATCCTGGTAAACGGGGCGTTGCGGGATGCCGGGTTGGAGCCGTTCGGGATGTTTTCGTTCACACCGGTCGGGTTGACGGCGCTTGCCGCAGGGGTCGTTTATATGACTTTCCTGGGGCGGCGGCTGTTTCCGAACCGGGATCCGAAAAAGGAATCGGCTCCAGCGGATTTGGGGGGACTTTACGACTTGGGTGGCCTGATCGGAATGCTGAAGGCGCCCAAAAACTCAGCTCTGGCAGGTAAGACACTGCAGCAAGGCCGGTTGGGCCAAGCCCTAGGTCTGAACGTGGTAGCTGTGCAACGAAGCGGGCAGATGATCCTCGCTCCCGGGACGGACTTCGTTCTGAAGGAGGGAGACGAGATGGTAGTTGAAGGAACCCTGGAAAGGTTCGAAGTCCTGCGCGCTTGGAAGAATCTGGAGATTGAGTCGAGAGATCGGACTCTGGAGCGGATTGCAGACGCTTCTATCGGGGTAGCGGAACTGGAGTTGGCAAAAGATTCATCACTGGTCGGGCAGACCGTTCGAAAGGCAAATCTGCGCCAGACTCGTGGCCTGCACGTGCTCGCAATTGTGCGGGGTGATCGGGTACATCGCACAGGATTGCGGTTGATGACTCTTGCCCCGGGGGATCGCCTGGTGGTTGCGACGAAAAGCGGGCGACTTGCCGCACTGGAGGAGGACAAGACCTTTGGAGCGGTCCATTCAGTGCCGGCAAGAGAACTGATTTCCCACTACCAGATGGAACGCAGGATTCAAAGCGTCAGAATCTCGGAAGAATCACTACTGGCCGGTCAGTTACTCGCGGAAACCCACTTGGCCGATGCATTCGGCCTGACGGTTGTGGGCATCTTGCGGGCGGGTGAAGAGCTTCTCATACCAGATCCAGATACAAAACTTGAAGGAGGGGACGTTCTCTTACTCCGGGGACACTTGGAGGATCTCAAGATCCTGGAGGCGCTCCAGGAATTGAAAGTGGGCGATAATCGTCCCCTGGATTTGAGCCGGCTGGAGTCCGACACTGTCGGCTTGGCGGAGGCTTCGTTGTCTCCACGCACGACATTCGCGGGAAAGACAGTTGAGGAGCTTGATTTCCGTGAAAAATACGGTGTTTCCATCCTTGCGATATGGCGGAATGGAGGAATTTACCGGGCCGGGCTCCGGCAAATGGAACTGCTCCCAGGTGATGCGTTTTTGCTCTATGGCGACAGGAACAAGCTCGCGCTCCTGGCGGAACACCCGGACTTCCTCGTCATGACCGAAGGAGCGGTAGAGGTGGTGCGAAACCGGAAAGCTCCAGTCAGCGCCGTAATCATGGCAGGCGTCCTGACTTCGGTGGTCTCGGGCCTTCTGCCTATTTTTATCGCGGCGCCAATTGGAGCGGTTTTGATGGTGCTGACGGGTTGTCTCAAGATTGAAGAGGCCCATCGGTGTATCGAGTTGAAAGCGGTGATCCTGATCGCGGGAATGCTCAGCTTGGGACTGGCGATGCAGGAATCCGGAACTGCTGCGCTGGTGGCCAACGCGGTGTTGGGATCTATTGCGGACTTTGGTCCTCTGGCAGTGGTAGCGGCGCTTTTCCTGATCACCGCCCTTTCCGCTCAAGTAATGCCGACGGCGGCAGTGGCGGTACTCATGTCGCCCATTGCACTGAGCACGGCCACCAGTGAAGGGCTCTCGCCCCAAGCTCTGATGATGACGGTGGCGGTAGCAAGTTCCTGCGCCTTCATGAGTCCGGTGGGACATCCGGTCAATTTGTTGGTGATGGGT
>JAPOYZ010000421.1 GCA_026706325.1 Candidatus Aminicenantota bacterium | reverse complement strand
TCCCGCGCCATCCATTCCTCAAGTTCCGCCTCGGAGGGCCGGCGGCCCAGACAGAGACGAAATCCGTGGGCGATCCGGTCGGCGACTCCTGGCCCGGTCTCTGAGACCATGCGGCTGGCGAGTCCTCGCGCGGCTTCCAGAAAAGTCTGGTCGTTCATCAAGTTCAGGGCCTGCAATGGCGTATTGGAGCGTTTACGGGCGACACAGGCGGTCTCCCGGCTGGGAGCATCGAAGTTGGCGTAAAAGGGATAGGGAAGAATCCGCTTGAAAAAGGTGTAGAGTCCTCGCCGGTAGCGGTCGTCTCCGCGCCCACTGATCCACGTGTCCGGAACGTACAGGGTGTCCAAGAGTCCCCGGGGCTGGGGCGGAAATACGCTGGGGCCATACGGTCTCAGGCTGAGGAGGCCCGCGGCGCTCAAGGCGCTGTCCCGGATCATTTCGGCGTCCATCCGGAAGCGGGGCCCACGGGCATAGAGCTGGTTGTTCGGATCCCTTTCATGCAGTGAGTCTCCAATTCGCGAGACCTGCCGGTAGGTCGCCGAAGTGACAATCAGCCGGTGCATGGCCTTCATGGACCAGTTCTGCTCCACGAACTCGGTGGCTAGCCAATCCAGCAGAGCCGGATGGGTCGGCCGTTCCCCTTGCGTCCCCAAATTCTCGGGACTATTCACCAAGGCCCTTCCGAAATGATCGGCCCAGAGCCGGTTCATGGTGACCCTTCCCACCAGTGGGTTCTCGGGAGAGACCAGCCAGCGGGCCAGGGTCAGGCGATCGGGCGGCGTGTCGCTCTCGGGCAGGGGGTGGAGCACCGAGGGGACTCCCGGCTGGACCTCCTTGCCCGGGTACAGAAAGCTCCCTTTGATGAAGACGTGGCTGGTCCGGGGCTTTTCCAGCTCCTTCATGACCAGGCTGTTGGGCGAGGTCAACTGTTTCCAGAAGGCCAGAAGCTCGGAGAGCCGTTGCCGGGTCGGCGTCAGCAGGGGGGCGATCCCGCGATAGTAGTCGTTCAGGACCTGGAGTTGCCTCTCGGTCCTCTGGCCGGCGGGAACCGCCAGGACGCGCTCCGCCCGGGTCGGGAGCATGACGTTGCGGGTCGGATCCTGGTCCCGGGTGACGGAAAAACGAAAACGCCCGATAGTCTTTCCCGGATGCTCTCCCTCATGCCTCAATCGGATGGTGAGCCGAGTCCCACCCGGAAAGCCCAGCGGAGCTCTCGGAATGAAAATGGCTTGGCGCTCGACCCGGTTCTTGTGACTGCTGCCGGTGGGGTCGCTATCGTCCAGCGCGGCGTCGCCGTTGGACCAGCCCGTGGTGGGTTCGCCGTCCAGCGCGCGGCGAATCCCGGAGAGAACGGGATCGATCTCGGCTGCGGCACCGCTGAACATTACCGGCGAGGAGGAGCCGGGCGCGGAAAGGGGCTCCGCCACCACCTCGAATTCGGTCAGCAGGAAATCCCCCTCGGAACTCCGGCTCGAACCGCCGTGAGGCAGGCTGGGATCGGTCAGGGTTTCCAACCGGATTGCAGTGATCCCCTCGACCTGGGTCTCGGTCACGACTACGTACGTTTCCCGTCCCGGTTTCGGACCGGATGCCAGCAGGGAACCATCCTCCTGGCGGGTCAGTTCCGCACCTCCCAGGGAGAAGTAGGTCACCGGATCCAGGGAGCTCCAGGAGACCATACCTTTGGCGGTCCGCGTCTCCCATTCCGTCTACGCCGCCACAAACTCCGGAGTGGTGCGTTTCAGCGCCGCTTTCAGCTCCACGATCTCCCGCTCGATTTCGGAGCGGTAAGTGGACAGATAGTCGGCGGGAGGAAGGGTGATGCTGGCATTTTGCGGCCCGATCTTCGTATTCGGGTTGTACTCTTCCATCGTGCTGTTGAAGAAGGCGTACATCCGGAAGTACTCCTCCTGCGTGATGGGATCGTACTTGTGATCGTGGCACTGGGCGCAGGCGATGGTGCTCCCGAGCCAGACCGTTCCGGTGGTCTCGACCCGGTCCAGAATCGCCACCACCCGGTACTCCTCATAGTCGATTCCACCCTCGGTATTGATGGTGGTGTTGCGGTGGAATCCGGTGGCGATCTTCTGCTCGGGAGTGGCGTCGGGCAGCAGGTCTCCCGCGATCTGCTCGATGGTGAACTGATCGAAGGGCATGTCCGAGTTGATGGCCTTGATCACCCAGTCGCGATAGAGCCACATGTTGCGCCGCCGGTCGTGGATGTAGCCATCGGTGTCGGCATAGCGGGCCAGGTCCAGCCAGGGCCGGGCCCAGCGCTCTCCGTAGCGGGGCGAGGCCAGGAGCCGGTCGACAAGTCGCTCGTATGCCAGCGGACGCCGGTCCTCGACGAAGGCGTCCACCTCCTCGGGGGTCGGTGGAAGACCGATGAGATCCAGGGAGACACGGCGGATCAGCGTCTCCCGGGAGGCTTCCGGGAATGGTGCCAGGCCTTCCTGTTCCAACCGCTCCAGGACAAAGCGGTCGATGGCATTGCGGTCCCAGGCCAGATTCTTCACCCTCGGCAAGGGAGGCCGGACCGGCTTGATGTAGGCCCAATGTTTCTTGCCGGAGGCGCCCGTTCCATCGATGGACTCGGTCCAGGGAGCCCCCTGATCCAGCCAGGTCCGGATCAGCTCCACCTGGTCCGGCGGCAGCTTCCCCGTCAGCGGCATGGGAGATCCCGGAGCGTCGCCGACGATCTTCCGGTAGAGCAGACTCGAGGATCCGTCGCCGGGCAGGATGGCCGGTCCGGACTGTCCGCCCTTCATCGCGGCTTCCCGGGTATCCAGGCGAAGACCGTTCATGCTCTGGCTGGTGCCGTGGCACTGGTTGCAGTTGGCTTCCAGGATCGGCCGGATGTCGCGCGCGAAGTCACAGGTCCCGGTCCGCGGACGGGGAGGGACCCGATCCGCTCATCAGGGCAATGGTGCTTAAACCAGTGAAAAAGAGAAGGAATATCCAGTTTCGGAATCGCACGACCAGCGCTCAAAGGATGCCGACAACCTCGACTCGGGACACCATAGCAATATATCAGCCCAGGGCGAAAATCGTAGGAGGGGGGACTGTTAGTCCCCCATTCTTCTCTTCCCTGTGCCATTTTCGACCCTGCTTCCTCCGAAAGAGCAGGGTTAGGAAAACCCCCGCTCCTGAACGACTTACGGGACGGTTTTCTCCCGAATCGTCAGGATCTGATTGGCCCTGACGTTGCGGAGACTCTGGAGGGTCCCCGAGGGCCAGTGGATTTCCACCAGTTCCGCGATCGCCGAGCCGCTCAGCCCCAGGTGTATTCTGGGGTCGTGGCTGGAAAGGTAGCTGGCCGCCCGTTGGACCTCCCGGTGCAGTTCCCGGCCCCCGACACGGACCCGAATCCGGGCCCCCAGCCCGTCCCGATTGCTGTCGACTCCTTCCAGCCGGATCAGGAGCCAATGGTTCCGGTTGACTGAATCGTTTCGCAGCAGGTTGACGGGCCCCCCGTTGTTCGTGACCACGATGTCCAGATCGCCGTCGTTGTCCAGGTCTCCGAAGACGGCGCCCCGGCTCAGGTCCCGCACCTGCGACCAGGAGCCGGCCTCGCCGGAGCGTTCCCGGAAACCGCCCTCCCGATTCTCGTACAGCAAGTTCTCCTGGCGAAAAAAGACGTAATCGCGGAGCTGGTTGATGGTGGGATCGATGTGTCCGTTGGCCACGAACGCATCCAGGTCTCCGTCGTTGTCGTAGTCGAAGAAGCGGGCGCCGAAACCCACCTTGACGTAGCTCTTCTCCAGAATGCCCGACTGGTAGGTCACTTCGTTGAAATAGCTTCCGGACCGGCGAAAGAGAGCGTTCCCCTCGTCGGCGAAATTGGTCACCAGGAGATCCATGCGGCCGTCTCCATCGTAGTCGCCGAAGTCGACTCCCATGCCGGCCCGG
>JAPOYZ010000205.1 GCA_026706325.1 Candidatus Aminicenantota bacterium | reverse complement strand
AGCAGGTGTCCGCCGCCGGCCTCGGCGTCGGTCTGACGCCCGCCGTCCTGAAAGGCGCCGATGACCGCAAGGTCAGCCTCGGATTCATCGGCGTAGGAGGCCGGGGATCGAATCTGCTCAGGCTGTGTCTGCGGTTTTCCGACGTGAGCATCCCGGCGGTTTGCGACATCGCCCCCGACAACCTGCGCCGGGCTCAGGACCGGGTCCAGTCGTCGGGCCGCCCACGTCCCGAGGGCTACGGAGAGGATGAGAGTTCCTACCTCGAGTTGTTGCAACGCGACGACCTCGACGGTGTCGTCATCGCCACGCCCTGGGAACTGCATATCCCCATGGCCATCGATTCCATGAAGGCCGGAATCTACGCGGGAGTCGAAGTCGGTCCGGCCAATTCCATCGAAGAGTGCTGGAACCTGGTGGAGACCTACGAGGAGACCCGGGTTCCCTGCATGCTCCTGGAGAACAACTGCTATGCCCGATACAACATGGCGATCCTCAGAATGGTCCGCGAGGGTGTGTTCGGGGAACTGATCCACTGCCAGTGCGGGTATGCCCATGATCTGCGCGAACGCCTGGTCCTGGGAAAGGGCACGGGGCCCACTCCAAAGGGGGAAGGGGACTACCGCTCCATGCACAACCAGTACCGTAACGGAGAGCTCTATCCCACCCACAGCATCGGCCCCATCGCCCATTGTCTGAACATTCAGCGGGGGAACCGTTTCGAGTACCTGACCTCCATGGCGACCAAGCCACGAGGCTTGCGCAAATGGGCCCAGGACAATCTTCCTCCCGGTCACCCACGTCGAGACATTGCCTGGAAACAGGGGGATCTGGTCACCACCACCATCAAGTGTGCCAATGAGGAGACGGTGGTCATCAAGTTCGACACTCGCCTGCCGCGGCCCAACACCTTTCTGTACGTGGTCCAGGGTACGAAAGGAATCTGGATGCAGGATGCAGACAGCAGTTCCAAGAACAAGTCCATGATCTACCTGGACGGCATGGAGCCACGGCACCGGTGGCAATCCTTCGATCGATTTCAGGAGCGGTACGAACATCCGCTATGGAAGAGATACCTGGCCGCGGGAATCCGCAAAGGACATGGAGGAACCGACTTTCTGGAGCTCCGGGCCTTCAAGGAGTGCATCAAGCGGAAGATCAACACCCCCATCGACGTCTACGACATGGCGGCCTGGATGGCGATCTCGCCCCTCTCCGAGCAGTCGATCCGGCGGTCGAGCGCACCGGTGGACTTCCCCGAGTTCACCCAGGCGAAGTGGATGAGCAACCCGCCGTTGTTCGGGTTCACGGAAGCGTACTAGCCCGCATTTCTGACCAGCGAGCGCGCGCCCAGCGCAGTGTGTCCCGGAGAAAACTCGGAAAAAATCTCGAAAATGCTCACGCACGCACTCTTTTTCACCATACACAAAGCGGCGTGGTGAGAAATGCGGGCTGAGCGCGGAGCCGCGGCGCGCCTTCCCGGGGCCACGATCACGCGGCTTCTATTGGAACCTCATGGAGTAGAGATCCGCATCCTTCATGACGAAGCGCAGCCGAACCGTCTTCCCCGAGAGCTGACCCAAATCCGGGTGGCCCTCCCACGTAACCGGACGTTCGATCTCGTCCCCGATGATCTCCCGGCACTCGGACAGAGAGAATCCCGGGACGGGGCGGCCTTCGATGTCCTGGACCTCCACTCGAAGACTTCCTGCGGCGCTGGTGGCGTAGTTGAGCACCAGCCGGTCTCCCGAGAAGACCAGGGGCCGGGTGAGCATCTCGCCTCCCTGGTAGGAAGCCCGAACCGAGCTGAATCCATCCAGGCGCAGGGTCAGGCGCTCGATGTGCCAGGAAGGCTGGGCGTAGTGCCGGGTCACGAAGAACGACATCTCCGCGGGTCCCGTCTGCACCACTCCCCGGAGGGGATAGTTGGTCCGGGAGACCCAGTTCTCCGGCTCCTGGCCAGGCCGCACCAGGGCCTCCAGAAAGGTCCGGTCGAACCGGGTGGTCCCGGGCCGGGTCGTCAAGAGGACCCCGTCGGAACAGTCCTCGTAGTAGGCATGGCCCCCTTGTGACGCCACCTGCATCCGGGCGAGCTGGGCGTCGGTCACGACGCGCCGGCCCTTGATGAAACGGGCGGCCAGACCGACGTAGAGATGGGGGGCTCGAAAATAGGGCTCCGTGTTGTTGGTGTACAGGTGGTCGGAGGGTATCGCGGTCCCGGTATCGCTGTAGGTCATCCCCTGCGGCTCGGACCAGTGGATCAGGTCCCGCGAAATGGCCCTCTGAATGGACCGGAGTCCTGCCGAAGGCGAGCCGGTCGGCCGCTCGACCATGTAGCGGAAATAGCAGACGTAGAGTCGCTCCGTCGGCGACCAGAAGACGTAGTTGGAGGAATCGAAGGCGTTGCGGATTCCGGTCGCGATGATGGGCTCCTCACGCAGCCGCCTCCACCGGAACCAGTCCTCGGAACCGTACAGGTAGACATGCATGAGGAAGGGTTCCTTGGATTGGAGGATGGCGCGGATTCCCTTCACGCGCTCGGAGGCCGGCACCCCGGGACGGGAGTCGATGAAGGGGTAGAGGTTTTGGATCGGACTGAGACCGGATTCGTCCACCAGGGCGACGACGTTGTTCTCCCGGGTGCCGCCCACCTCCACCAGCCCCAGATTGGGTTTCTCCCAGCGGACGCCGTCGCGGCTCTCGGCGTAGCAGACCCCAACCGGTCCACCTTCCGACCATCCCCGGTAGAATAGGCGATGGACGCCGCCGTCGCGGATCACTTCGTAACCGAAGTTGAAGGAGCCCTCCCAGGGCCGGTCCGCCGTCAGGACGGTTCCCGCCGGCCGGGGATGTCCCAGCGTCAGGCGCGCTCCTTCCAGCCGATCGATCAGATAGTAGTCGACGAACAGCTCCAGCCGGGAGCCGATCTCCACGGGCTCCCCGGGTACGGTCCGCTCCGCGGGAGGCGACGCATCCAGGGAGATCACCAGAAAGGGCACCGTGACAGCGAAAAGTCTTGTTTTCATCGTCCGTACTCCAGGTCGAAGGGATCCGTGACGAGTCTGAATTCTCCCATACGACCTCGTCAGTTGCCGCCCGCCCGGGCCTCCCGGAACCGGACCGAGAAGAGATCCGCATCCTTCATCACGAAACGCAGGCGGACGGTTTGCCCCGTCAGTTGGGCCAGATTCTCCCCGCCGTTTTCCCAGGAGACGGCGCGCGCGAACTCATCGCCGTAGATTTCGGGACACTGTTCCAGCCCGTAGCCGTCCAACGGTTGCCCGCCGCGGTCCAGGATGGACACGCGGATGCTGCCGACGGCGCTCGTCCGAAAATTCAGGACCAGTTCATCGCCGGAGAACTGCAGAGGCTTGCTGGTCCACTCTCCTCCGGAAAGGGGAGTATGCAGGGAGACGAAGCGGTCGATTCCCAGTGTTCCCCGCTGCAGGTGAGCGGTGGGGAGATAGAAGTGCCGGGTGTAGTACACCGACAACTCGGTCTCCGAAGTGGCCAGCAGCCCCCAGGCCGGCATGTTGCTGTGCTTGGTCCAGTTCTCCTTCTCGGGACCGGGCCAGAGAAAAGGCTCGCTGGAATGCTGTCTGAAATTTCTTCCGTCCCGGCTGGACATCAGGACAGCGTCGCAGGCGTTCTTGGTGCCTGGAATGAAGGAGGGGTGGCCGGGAGCGTAGCGCATGGGAAAGGCCAGGTAGAGGTGCGGCGCTCGAAAATAGGGAAGCGTGGCATTCGTATAGATATGTTCCTGAGAAGGAGCTTCCACCCCCACCAGCTCGGGATCCGACCAGTGGAGAAAGTTTTCCGAGGAGCTGATTCCGATGGCCCGCTTGCCGTTGTGTTTGACTCGGAAATAGGCGACGTAGGCGGCTCGGCGCGGGTCCCAGAAGGCGATGTTCTG
>JAPOYZ010000278.1 GCA_026706325.1 Candidatus Aminicenantota bacterium | reverse complement strand
TCCAGATTGAAGAGGCCGGGGGCCTCGACGACACCGCGGCCGGAGTCTCCATATTCAAACGCCGGCGGGAGAGCGAACGCGCCGGTGTCGAACCAGCGGGCGGGAGTCCGCTCGTGGTGGGGCAGATTCGCGTCCCGGACGCGGTCCGGCCACTGGGACGCCTCCGATCCGGCGTCCAAGGGGTCGCCGGGCAGAGAGACCGTGCGCCAGCCGCCCTCCTGGAAATTGGAGATGGCCCGGATCGACCATCCCCCCAACAACTGTGAGGCCAAGCCGCTCTGGAGCAGAGGCCGGTTGGGGCCAAAGGGCAGATCGAATCCGCCCGAAAGCATCAAACGCACCGGAATATGGAAATCCGCCACTCCCCGGGTCGCCTCCAGAGGCAGATTGCGGGACCGGTAGATTCGCCGGGAAGTGTAACCCGTGGTTCCCCCTCCGGCCTGAATCAGGCGCGACCAGCTCAGTGACGCCAGCAGATACAGGCCGTCGGCGCCTGCAGCCTTCTCCACCTGGAAGTGCATGCCCTGGTACCAGGAATCGCCGGCTGCATACGGAAAATAAACCGCTTGAAGGTGAGGCCACGGCCGCCGAAGCTGCCGGTTTCCGGTCCCGGGAACCGCGTCGTTCCAGGAGACCGTCTCCAGTACATCGATCGATCGGGAGCCATGGTAGCCGGTGTCCAGCAGCCAGCGGGAAGTGAATTCGTGCTGGAGGCTGAGGCCCCAGGAATGGGTCCGGGACAAGGGCAGGGGAGTCTGGAATCCGTAGTGGTCGGGAATGGCCGCGTCCCGGTTCTCGTCGGGAAACGGGTCCGACAAGCGCAGGGAAGGGATCTCCAGAGGGCTGTTGAAAATGAGCCGTTCGGCTCCGGGCCGGGGATTCCGGCTCAGGCGGAGAATCATGTTCAGGTCCGGCTCGTTGCCATGAAGACCGTATCCCGTGCGCAGAACGGTCTTTTCCGCCAGGCGAAGCGACATTCCCAGGCGCGGCAAAATTCCGTCCAGAGGGTTCCATCGGACCAAGGGATAGTTGGGTTGGAAGCGGCCCGTTTCCCAAGGTTTCAGATCCAGCTCGAGCAAGGCGGGGACCGTCTGTCCGGTCAGGGGATCCAGGTTCGACATGAAGCCCCGCCTCTCCCTCCATGGCAGGCGCAGCTCGTAACGAAGGCCCAGGTTCAGCGTCAACCGCGGACCGGCCTTCCAGGTGTCCTGCAGGTAGAGGTAGTAGCTGTCCTGATGGAATCGTCCTCTGGAGCCCTCCCCGCCCAGACGGCTCTGGGACACGTAACCCAGCAGAAAATCGGCAAAACCGTTGCCCGTATACCGGTCGAAGAAGTTGAACCGGCTGCGACGGGACGTCACGTAGAGGTTGTAGTGCCGACGGAAGTGGATGCCGGTCTTCAGGGCATGGTCTCCTTCCACCACAGTCAGGTCCTGATTCGCCTGCCAGTTGCCCAGGCTGCTGGGGCCGAGGAAGGAATAGTCGCCGATTCTGGTGTAGCCCTGGACTTCGACGATCGGCACCCCGATGCGATCCACGTCGCTCTGCAGGAGTTCCGGGATTCCCAGATCCAACTCCGTAGCCAGGGGGGATACCAGGGACTCGTAGGGACGGCGGAACCAATGGAGGCTGGTCACGGCCTGGGCTCTCGGGCTCAGGCTGCGAGTGTAGGAGAGGGACTGTCCCCATGTGGACAGGGGGTGGCGGGTGGAGAAGATGCTGATGGGCTGGGTCGAGGTCCAGTGGTTGGAGTCCAGGACGAAACGGCCGGCCCACCGGCTCACGTCGGATTGTTTCACGTCGATGCGGGCGATGACCTGCGAATTGTCCAAGGGACTGCGGGAGTCGGGACTGGTGAAGTTCAGGGCTCCGGGTGTGTTGGGTGCGGGCCAGTAGCGGAGGAGTTTCAAGGCGACGGGATCCAGCCGATTTTCCGGGATCCGGTTTTCCGGGAAAGAGTCCCCCGTCAACGGGTCCCGGATGGGAACGGCGAACCGGCCCTGCTTTTCGTCGGCAGTCGGGACCACTCCGGTGAGAGGCTTGGTCTCCCGGATCGCACGCAACTGGTAGGAGACGAAGAACCAGGCCCGGTCCCGCCCGTTCAGCAGGCCGGGAAAAAGAAGGGGTCCTCCGAGGGTGGCCCCCAACTGGTTGCGCTTGAACTCCGCCTTTCGCTGCTCGAAGAAATTGCGGGCGTCCAAGTTGTCATTCCGGTGAAACCAGAACCAGCCGCCGTGGAATTCATTGGTGCCGCTCTTGGTCACCGCCACGATCTGGCCTCCGGGCCGGATCCCGAATTCCGCGGAATAGAGTCCGGTCTTGACATCGAATTCCCTGAGGGCATCGGTGCTGGCGTTGAAGGAGGGGGTTCCGTCGCCGTGGGTGAAAAGGGTGCCGTCGATGAAGGTCAGGTTGTCCTTGCGGCGCATGCCCAGTACCTTGACGCTCCGGCTGCGGCTCTCGTGGCTGGTGGCGGCGCCCGCGGCGAGGCTGACCAGTTGCCCCAGGTCTCGCGTGTTGACCGGCATGCTCTCCAACTTTTCCTGGTCGATCAGTTGTCCCCGGTCCTCCCGGCCGGTCCCCGCCAGCACGGTGCCGCTACGGGTCGAATGCCTGATTCCGGAATCGCCCGGGAGGAGGAGGAAATTCTCCTCCCGGATCTGCTCCACAAGGAGTTGAATGTGAGTCCGGACCTGGGTGCCGTAACCGGGCAACGCCACCGTGATCTCGTAATGGCCCGGGGGAAGGCCGCTTCGCCTGTAGTTCCCGTTGGCGCTGGTCAGCAGCAGGAAGGCCTCGTTGGTGTCGACGCGGTGGATGGCCACTTCCACTCCGGCCGCCGCCTCGCCGCTATTCTTGCCCACGTGTCCCACCAGGGTTCCGGTGCCCATCTGGGCCAGAGCCTCGGCGGAACTCGAGAGGAGACAGGCGGCCAGTAGAGCCGGGAGCCGGAGCTGCCGCGCGCGCCGGCGGACGAACGCCATTGCACGACCGGAGCGCTGCGTGAACCGCATCTGGGGATTCATTTGTCGACCGTGGCATCTCCGCGGCGCCGTTTTGCACTGTGTGACGGCGAGCGAAAACCGCGCGTCAGTCTACCATGCAGGGGGTGCGGTTCCGGTGCGGACGACTCCCGGCCGGCCGTTTCAGTCAAAGAGATGATCCAGGATGAGATCGTGGACTCCGGACCCCGGGACGTCGCCGTCGGGCACAAGTGCGGGTTCCGTGCTCAGGAAAACCGGCCCCTGGTTCGGATCTTCCGTGGGCCTGCCGTGGGAACCCTGGACCAGGTTTGCGTCCAGCGGGATGAGGTCCATGAGGTAGCGGAAGCCCAGCGCCTTCTGCAACAGTCTCAGTCCGACCTTGAGGAAGGGGAACCGGATCCCCGGATCCAGGAAAAGTTCCGCCGGGTCGTATCCGGGCTTCCGGTGAATGTCCACGGTTCGGGCGAAATCGGGCGCCACCGAATCGTCCAGCCAGTAGTAGTAGGAGAACCACTTGTCTGCCTGGCTGATGGCCACCAAGTCTCCCGCACGCGGGTGATCGAGCCCCAATTCCCGCTGGTCCTCGCGGTCCAGGATACGCTCGATGCCCGGAACCTGCTCCAGGAGTTTTCGGACCTGGGACCGGTGGGCCGGATCCGCAACGTAGACGTGGGCGATCTGGTGATCTGCCACGGCGAAGGCGGGGCTGGCGCCCGGGTCCAGAATCTCCAGGCCCAGCTCCGGCCGGACGCGGATCCATCCGGCCTCGCGAAGGACCCGGTTGATGTGGATGGCGCCGGCCACTGAAGTGATCCCATACTCGGAGAGCACGATGACCCGCGTGTCCCGTTCCCGGAAGTAGTCCAGCAATCGGCCGCAGACGGCGTCGATTCCCCGGACGTCCTGGTGGATGTCGGGATGGCCCGGTCCCAGCCGCTGGAG
>JAPOYZ010000078.1 GCA_026706325.1 Candidatus Aminicenantota bacterium | reverse complement strand
CCCGTTCCACCCAGACCGCAGTATCCGGCAGGGTTCTTGGCCAGGTACTGCTGATGGTAGTCCTCGGCGTAGTAGAAGTCGGGAGCGGGCAGGATCTCGGTGGTGACCCGGCCGTATCCGGCCGCGGTCAGTTCCTGCTGGAAGGCGTCCCTCGAGGCCGCGGCCAGGTCATTCTGACGATCCGAACCGGTGTAGATTCCGGAGCGGTACTGGGTCCCCACGTCGTTGCCCTGGCGCATGCCCTGGGTCGGATCGTGATTCTCCCAGAAGATGCGGAGCATCTCTCCAAAGCTGGTCCGCGCGGGGTCGAAGACGACCCGGACCACCTCGTTGTGACCGGTCAGTCCGCTGCACACCTCCCGGTAGGTGGGGTTGCGCGTGAAGCCCCCCGCATACCCCACGGAGGTGGAAAAGACCCCTGAAACCTCCCAGAACTTCCGCTCCGCACCCCAGAAGCACCCCAGTCCGAAGAGAGCAGATTCCATTCCGGGCGGGAACGGAGGGAGCAGGGGCGTGTCCAAGACAAAATGCCGGGCGGGAACCGGCATGGAAGCATCCCGGCCGGAGAGCGCATCCTCCGGTTTCGGCATCCTGAGCTTGCTGGAAAAGTCCCAAAAGACCATGTTCTCTCCCACCTGCCGCCGTAACGTTCCGGCACCGGCGATGCAGTTTCGAACTCTCCGCCTATTCTTCTGACCGCCGCAAGAAAACGTCGCTCGTCGCGATTGCCGTGACCGCGGCGGAGATCCGGTAGTCATTCTCTTCCAGCGCGCGGCGGGCCGACAGCACGGCGTAGAAGTCGCCGGACTGGAGCTCCCGCGTCAAGGCGTATACGACCAGGTTCTCGGCGAAGTTCCGGACGAAGGTCCGCCTCCGATGTTCCTGGAGCAGGTACTGCTTCAGATCCTTCAATCCGCGAACGACGGTGCCGTCCGGCAACGGGTCCGGGTATTCCACCGGTTCCCGGCTGCGGCGTCCGATGGCGTCGAACTCCTCCAGCGCCAACCCCAGTGGATCGATGCGGTTGTGACACCCGGCGCAGCGCGTGTCCTGCCGGTGGGCGGCCATCACTTCGCGCAGGCTCATCTCGGCCGCGTTCCCGTTTTGCGAGTCCTCCAGCTTGCCCGTCTCCACCGGAGGCGGCAGCGTGGGTGTCCCCAGGACCTCGTCCAGGATGTAGGCACCGCGCTCGATGGCGCTCCGGCGATTCGGGTGGGAGGTGAGGCTCAGGATGCCCGCCATGCCCAGCAGGCCGCCGCGGCCGTCGCTCTCGGACAACGAGACCTTCCGGAATGAGTCCCCTTCGATCCCCTTCATGCCGTAGAAATCGGCGAGCTCGCCGTTGACGAAGGTGAAATCGGAGTCCAGGAGATTCAGGATGCTCAGGTCCTGCCGAATGATCTCCTCGACGAAACTGCGGATCTCCCCGTACATGGACGCCTGAAGGGTCTCGGAGAAGCGGGGGAACTCCTCCCTTGAGACGTCCAGGTGGTCCTTCACCTTGTTGAACTTGAGCCACTGACCCAAGAACTGGGTAGCCAGCGCCGCCGCCCGGGGATCGCGCAGCATGCGCTTCACCTGCGTCTCCAGGACCTGGCTGTCGTGAAGCCGTTCCTCCAACGCCAGCCGGATCAACTCCCAGTCGGGCGGACCCGACCAGAGGAAGTAGGACAGGCGCGACGCCACCGCATGATGGAGCAGTGGCCCGGTGGCCTTCGACGGTTTTCGCTTCTTGTCGCTCCAGTTGATGATCTTCCTCTCCCAACCGTGCACTTCGGCCAGATAGACGAACTGGGGAGAGGCCAGTATCCCCTGAATCCCCTTCCTCACAGCCGCCTGGCGGTCCATTCCTTCACGGATCCGGCCGTCCAGAAAAGTGGTCAGACGCCCGGCTTCGTCCTCTCGCAGCGGCCGGCGCCAGGCGCGCTCGGCGAAGGCAAGCAGGTGGTGGAGAGCCCGGATCCGCCATTCGTCCTCGGGAAGCGGCTCCGGCGATTCGGAAGCAGCCGGCG
Organism: Candidatus Aminicenantota bacterium; assembly: GCA_026706325.1. Taxonomy (GTDB): domain Bacteria; phylum Acidobacteriota; class UBA6911; order RPQK01; family JAJDTT01; genus JAJDTT01. The sequence goes on along the minus strand of JAPOYZ010000078.1, from coordinate 1,916 downwards.
GCCCGAATCGGAGGCCCTGGTCCGGGTCCAGGACGGCGTGGGACGCGATCGTGTCCGCCGCCTTCATGTAACGCGCCAGCTTGGTGGGTGACAACTGCATCTCGTGACCGCGATTGGCGAAACCGCCATCGCTGGCCACGCCCCCGGGCTGAGTGAGCCGGCTCAGGTCCAGGTCGAGCCCCGTCAGGTCGCGAACCGTGTTGTCGTACTCGAAGGGAGTCAACTGCCGCAGGCGAGCATTGCTGGCTCGGGAAGATTCCGGGGTCACCCGCTCTTCCAGAGCCCGCTCGTACCAGATGGCGAACAGCTCCCGCTCCTGTTCCGAGGGCTGGTGCTTCTGGGCGGGATGGGGCATGGAACCGGTGGTGATGGCCCGCGCCACGTTGCCCCAGGTCTTGTGCCATTTCCGCAGTTCGTCGTCGAACCGTTGTTCGACGCTTTCCTGCAGGTCGAGCCCCCCTTCCCGCGTCGCGTTGTCGTGACAGCCGTAGCAGTAGTGCTTCAGGAAGGGGTGGATGTGCTCGGCAAACTTCAACTCCGATGCGGGTCCCTGAAGCTCGGCATAGGGAATTTCCGGCTCGGGAGCTTTCTCCGCCGAAAGGTCCGCCGGTTCCGGCCAGGAGGACGCCCGGTCGATCCAGTCGGCCAGCATGGCAACCTGCTCAGCCGTGGGCCGGGGAAGGCCTTGGGGGGGCATGGTCTCGGGATGGTCCGGAGGCAGGCTGAGACGCCGGATCAGACGGCTACCGGCTGAATTTCCCGCAACCATCACCCGGCCGCTGTCGCTGCCACGGAGGGCGTTCTCGAACCGGTCCAGGCGCAGGCCGCCTTGCGGATTGTTCTCGCCGTGGCAGCTCTGGCAGTAACGGCTGAACAGAGTTTGGATCTTTGCGTCCCAGTCGCCCGGCGGCGGAGCCTGCCGGCCCAGCGCGGCCGGTCCCGCCACGCCCATGAGCAGGACCCACAGGTATCCGAGAATTCGGATGCGGGATGAGCAACGTCCGGAAACGGACGTCATGACGGCCTCCTCAACCGGAAAGCGTGGAACCGAGAGTCTCGGTGGCTTCCTTGAACCGGTCCATGGGCGCTCCCATGTTCTCGGCCAGCGACAGGAAGAGTCCAGACATGGATCCGCCCTGGAAATCGATGGCCCGGCCGGTCTTGATCCGGCCGCCCGCGCTGCCGCCCAAGAGGATCGGATACTGTTCGCAGGTGTGGCGGTTCCCGTCCCACATGCCGGAGCCGATCATGACCATGGAATGATCCAGCAGAGTTCCCTCCCCTTCCCTCACCTCGTCCATCTTCTGGAGCAGATACGTGTACTCGGAGACGTGCCAGCGGTTGATGAGGTGATACTGGTGCAGGGAGCTGGGGGTCTCCTTGTGGTGGCTCAGGGCGTGCCATTCTCCCCGCACGCCGGGAATGAAGCTGAAGTCGCTGTACTTGGGTCCGTAGCTGTCGAACATGAAGCTCACGACCCGGGTCTTGTCCATCCGCAGCGCCAACACGATCAGGTCCAGCATGAGCCGGGTGTGCTCACGGAAGTTCTCCGGCTGATAGAGGGCGAAGTCGGGCGTCTCCCCCGCCCCCCGGGGATCTTCCGGATGAAAACGGCGGGAGATGGAGCCGGCTTCGGACTGCTGCTGCCGCTGCCAATCGGCCTTGTCCCGGTCGAGGCGGGCGATGCGCTGCTCCAGCTCCCGAATGCCCTGGAAGTACTCCGACAGGGTCTGGCTGTCCTGGGCGCTCAGACGCCGCTCCAGAGTCCTGGCCTGATCCAGGACCAGATCCAGAACGCTCCGGTCCCGCTTCAGCCACGACTTGTCGCCGAAGAGGGCGTCGAAGGTCATGGCCGGATCGATCTCCTTGGCCAAAGGCTTGTCGGCGCTCACCCAGGAAATGGCGGAGTCGTAGAA
>JAPOYZ010000264.1 GCA_026706325.1 Candidatus Aminicenantota bacterium | reverse complement strand
CAGTCCCCCCTTTACTCTTCTACTTCTTTCCCACCGCCGACTTGTACAACAAACAACAATGAAGAAGGGGGCACAGGATAGTTCCCTCCCATTCGGCGACTAGAAAGTCGCCGCTCCAGTCGCCGCTCCAGCCGCCGTTCCAAACCGCCGGTACTCCAGCCTGATCTGTTTCTTCAGCAGTTCGACGGCCTCCTCCCGGTCGGTGCCCAAGGCCGAGAATGGGCGTATCCGCACGTACGGACCCAAATCCGCGACCCGGGCCGACGCCAGAACCAGCGGGCCCAGTTCCTGGGTCGAGACGGCGAAACGCATTCCCTTGTGCTCCCATTCCATGGTGGACACGTCAGCCTCCAAGTCCGCCGCCGGCACACAGTCTCCGGACCCGGTCCGGAACCCGCATCTTGGACTCGGTTTCGTAGTCCCAAGACACGCAAACAGTCCTGCCCCGGGCGACCCTCCGCCCGGTCTCCCGCTCGGTCATTTCGTATCGGAAGTCGAAGCTGGTATTGCCGACTCGGGGAATCCAGACCTGGACCAGAAGAATCTCTCCCCAGTGAGCCGGCGAGAGAAACCGGCAGGAGGCTTCCACCGCGATCATCTGCAGGTCGTGGATCCGCCGGGCGTCCAGAAAGTGGCGGAAAAAGGCCACGCGAGCCGCTTCCATGAAGGTGAAATAGCGAACGTTGTTGACGTGTCCCATGGCGTCCAGGTCGTGAAACTCCACTTCCATGGGAATCACCAGAGCCTTGCTGCCGCCGATGGAGGCTTCGGTCGGGGCAGACGCGGAGCCGGCTCTGACCGCGTGAGTCATAACTGTCATTTTAGCGGGAATTCCGCTCAGGAGGCGCCCACGCCGGCGGACGCGGGCTCCGGGTCCGCCGCCACCTCCAGCACCAGGGCCAGGCGGTTGATCATGTTGAAGAACCCGATCAGGGTGATCATCTCCACCACCTGGTCCGAGGTGTAGTGGTTGTCCAACTGCATCCAGAACTCCTCCTGGACGTCGTCCGGACTCAGGCTGGTCAGTTCAGCCAGGCGGATGGCTTCTTTTTCGTAGTAAACGAACAGGTCGCTTTCGGCCGCCTGGTCGATGGCGTCCAACTGCTCGCCGGTCCAACCCGCCTCCCGAGCTTGTTTCAGGGCGGGACCCGCCGTATAGGCGCATTTGTTCACCTGGCAGGTCCTGAGGATGACCAGCGAACGGATCTTCTCACTCAGGCCGGTCTCACCCATGACGGTGCCGTAAAGGTCCGCCACCGACGCCACGAAGTTGTCGCTGTGGGCCCAAGTCTTGATGAAGTTGGGCACGAAACCCAGTTCACTCTCCAGCGCCGAGTAGAGATTCCGAACCTTGTCATTTGCCGCATCCGGCTGCACCGGCAAATACCTGGGCATTTTGCCTGACTCCTTTCTGACTGATTCTTACGTTCCGACTCAATTGTACGCCTGTCGGGCTTTTTCGGTGTTCGTCCGGAGTTGGGCGAACTGGCGGTCGGCCAGATAGCTGGACCGGACCAGGGGGCCGCTCTCCACGTGGTCGAACCCCAGACGCATTCCCGTCTCCCCCCAATGGCGGAACTCGTCCGGGTGGTAGTAACGATCCACCGGAAGGTGCCAGGTCGTGGGCCTCAGGTACTGTCCCAGCGTCAGGATGCTGACCCTCCGCTCCACCAGGTCCTCCATGACCTGCAATACCTCGGCCTCCCGCTCTCCCAAGCCCAGCATCATGCCGGTCTTGGTCACCGTGTCCGGCGAGATCCGCCGGGAATTGCTCAAGAGATCCAGGGATCGTTGGTAGTCGCCGCCGCCCCGGGCGACAGGAAACAGCCGGGGCACCGTCTCGATGTTGTGGTTCAGGATGTCGGGACCCGCGTCCAGCACCGTCTTCAGCGCCGCGTCATCGCCCTGGAAATCGGGGATCAGAACCTCGACCACACAACGGCGGTGCAGCTCTCGAATGGCCTGGATCGTCTCGGCGAAGATGAAGGCGCCGCCATCCGCCAGGTCGTCCCGGTCCACGGAGGTGACCACGACATGCTTCAGGCCCATCTGCCGCACCGCCTCGGCCACCCGCCGGGGCTCCTCCCGGTCCAACACCGGGGGACGGCCCTTGCTGACGGCGCAGTAGCGGCAGCCTCGAGTGCAGACCCGCCCCAGGATCATGAACGTGGCCACGCCATGGGCCCAGCATTCACCCAGATTGGGGCACATGGCCTCCTGGCAGACGGTGTTGAGACCCAGGCCGCCCAGAAGCCCCTTCAGTTCATGGACGCCTTCACCGAACGGAGCGCGAACCTTGATCCAGGGTGGATGGCGCCGCCGCTTTCCCTTTCCCCCCGCCATGGCGCATTACCTTAACAGTCCGTGGTGAAAGTCGCCAAGACTATGCGCGTGTCGTGGGTGGAGGTTTTTCCCTTTTCTCTTTTCTCCCTTCTCAACGTATACTGTGGCGGCTTAGCGGACGGGATCGGAAACCGGATCGAGTGACTCATGACTGGCACGGAAGGCTACCTCGGCTTTCTTCTGCTCCTTGTTTTTGCCGGCGCCACGGCCGGTGGGATGGTTCTCATCACCCAGTGGTTGGGACCGAAGGGCGGAGGCTCGGTCCACGAGATGCCGTTCGAGTGCGGCAATGAACCTGCCGAAATTCGCCGCGGCCGGATTTCCGTAAAATTCTTCTTGGCGGCGCTGCTTTTCGTCCTCTTCGACGTGGAGCTGATTTTTCTGTTCCCGTGGGCCGTCGTCTACCGGGAGCTCGGTTGGTTCGGGTTCTTCGAGATGCTGATTTTTCTGCTGGTCGTCCTGTCCGGTCTTTACTACTCGGTCAAGAGAGGAGCGCTGGATTGGAAGTAGACTTCAAGGGCAGCCCCGAGCTGGGTTTCTTCACCAGCCGCCTCGACGACGTCGTGGGGTGGGCGAGGCAGTACTCGATTTTTCAATACCCCTTCGTGACCGCCTGTTGCGGCATGGAGTACATGGCCACCGCCTGCGCCCACTACGACGTGGACCGTTTTGGCGCCGGACTCCCCCGTTTTTCCCCGCGCCAAGCCGACGTCCTCTTCGTCGTCGGGACCATCAGCCAGAAGATCGCTCCGGTACTGGTCAACGTCTACCAGCAGATGTGCGCTCCCAAGTGGGTCGTGGCTTTCGGGGTCTGCACCTGCACGGGTGGTTTCTACGACAACTACGCTACGGTTCGCGGAATCGATCATGTGATTCCGGTGGACGTCTACATCCCCGGATGTCCTCCCCGGCCGGAGACCGTGCTGCAGGGGTTGATGATGCTGCAGGAAAAGATCCGGAAGCAGAGACAGGAGGTCTAAGGGAGGGAAGAGAAGGCCGGGGCGCCCCGCAGGCTCCTAGATCCCATTTGGCCGAAGGACGTTCGTCATTCCGATGCAGAGCACATCCCTGACCCGCCTCCAGGAGAGCTTTCCGGACGAGATCCTGGGGACCCACTCCAGGCTGGGAGAGGATACGGCGATTCTGAAACCGGAGGCGCTGCTTCGGGCCGCGCGTTTCCTGAAGCAGGAACCCGGGCTCCGGTTCGACTTCCTGATGGACCTTACGGCCGTCGACTACTGGAAGCGGAGGCCCCGCTTCGAGTTGGTCTACCACCTCTATTCCCGGTCGACAAACGCCCGGCTGCGGTTGAAGGCGCCGCTGGGCGGCTCTTCCCCCGAGGCTCCCTCGTTGACGCCGGTCTGGCCGGCCGCCGACTGGTACGAGAGGGAGGTGTTCGACATGTTCGGGATCCGGTTCCGGGGACACCCGGACTTGCGCCGCATCCTGATGTACCAGGAATTCCAGGGGCATCCCCTGCGAAAAGACTATCCCATCGACAAGCGGCAGCCCCTGGTGGGCCCCCAGGATTGACAGCCCGTGGTAAAAGTCGTCACGGCATTCGACCGTCCCTGCATCCCGGCGGACTGCGTTGCGATT
>JAPOYZ010000552.1 GCA_026706325.1 Candidatus Aminicenantota bacterium | reverse complement strand
CAGGAAGGCCCGTATGAAGCGGGGAAGCGCCACGGTCATTGGGTCGAGCGCTACCCGGACGGGAACGTCTTGGAGGGCCCTTACGAGGCGGGGAAGGAGCAGGGCCATTGGGTCTTGCGTTTGCCGGACGGGGGCGTGCAGGAAGGTCCGTACGAGACGGGGAAACGCCACGGCCGGTGGGTCGAGCGCGACGCGGACGGTTATGTCCAAGAAGGCCCCTATGAGGAATCGCTACGCCAGGGTTGGTGGGTGATGCGCAAGAAGGGGCTCGTGGTTGACAGAGCGTACTTTACGGACGGAGAAGGCCAGTGGACATTAGGCCGTACTCCCCGATAAGAGGGCCGGATCAGAAGCGTCAACCCGGCAACACCCGTAGGAAGGGGGCCCAGTCCAGTGGAATCCGCCTGGGAGGCGTCATCGGACCTTCGCCCGAAACGAACTCCGGGTTCGATCAACCTGCTATAGATCCAGGCTCACCGCCAATCTTTCCCGATTCCAACGCCGGCGGATGCTTCGTCATTCATCCTGTGCATCCCGCGCTCGCCGCCGGGCCTGTGCCACGAGTGTGCCGCCGAGCCCCAGTACTCCGCCGATCAGTACGAACGCCGGCGTGTCCGCGCCTTGCTCGCCGAGCGAAGCATTGAACGCGCCGCCCGCCAGCATGCCGATCAGCATCGCAAGCAGAGCTCTCACCATGTCGCGCTTGTCCGGAAGGAATCTTCCTTTGGTCATTTTTCAGTCTCCAATCGCCGAGCCGAAACCTGGTGCTCCCGGGCAATTACGAAATCAACTTCGTACATGTGAAACACTGCCCGGGCCATTCCCAGTTGCCGGTATGCCTCCTGAGCCGTGCGGTTTTCGTTTTCGACATAGAGTCGGATCCCGCACACGCCATGGTCCTTGGCCATTTCCAGAACGTGTCCGAAAAGAGCGCGCAGAACCCCTTGGCGCCGGAATTCCGGACGCACGTAGACACTTTGAAGCCACCAGAACACCCCGTTCCTCCAGTCGCTCCATTCGTATGTCAGCCCCAGTTGGCCGGCCGGGCCGGACGCCGACTCGGCAATGAAGTAAAGGCCGAGTGACGGGTCATGCAACATCGCAGCGACCCCCGCTCTCAGCCGGTCCATGTCCAAGTCCACACCTTCGGTTTCCTGCGCCAGACGCGCGTTGAATTCAACGATGGTTTCGAGATCGGACAGTGTTGCGGGACGGATCTTCACAGTCACGAGGATAGACCACGGGGAGATTGGCTATCTACCCTCACAGCCGTACGACGCGGCCCTCTCTGGCCTGGTCGGCAGACGGCCGAGTTCCCCGCGGTTCACGTCGTTGTCGAATAAAGGGGGCCGCAGGGTCCAACAGGTCCCTCGATGCAGTCCCCGCGCAGACCTAAGGGTGTTCCCTTGAGCGCTCTGTAGAAGAGGTTGAAGCCGTCGACGTAGACGTACGTGCGCACGATACTCGCTAAAAAAGCAAGGGCCTCCGAAGAGGCCCTGCGCCCTGCGGTCGAAACTGCAAGGGGTGTTGGAATTAGACTACGCGCCTGAGTGATGCAGATCAAGTTGGCGTAATTGCGATGAACGACGACGTTTTGGAATTTCTGGAGTGTCTCTGCTACCGCTTCGCCTCGCTTTGTTCGTCAGAACCGAAGATCTCCAACAGCCTCTCCTGCCGGTAGTCGAAGATCCGCTTCACGTCTCTCCCGACCGCCAGCCAGTTCACCAGGGCGCCGCCCCAGACGGCGTACCGGACCGTGTCCTCGCAAATGGCGCCCTGCTCCGAGTCGCGAAATCGATGTTCATGGATCCAGAGGCGGTAGGGGCCCTTGACCTGCCGGTCGACGAATCGATGGGGCGGTTCCCAGGCCGTGATCTCGCTGATCCAGCGGATCGGTACTCCCCGGAGGCGCAAGTGGTATTTGATGCGGGTTCCCGCCTGCATCCGGATCGGTCCTGGCGTGACCACTTGGAAACGGAGCCAGGGAGGGGTCAGCCTCTCCAGGTTGAAGGCGTCCGAGAAAAAGGGAAAAACGTCTACGGTCCTGCGGGCGACCTCGACCTCGCTGTTCAGTTCGAAAATTCTCATACGGGTCCTGTCCTTGGCTCGACGATCCCACCGGTCGGCCGAAGTGATGCTGACGTGCACTGCCGGAAACGTACACGTCCCCGATCCACCAATCAGTCTATCCAGTTCGGATTTCCCGGGCCCGGGTACCCTCTCACCGAATCCCGAAAACGCGAAGGGACGGTGCGGGGCTGGCCGCCGACGCTCCCTCCTGGGTAAACTTGGCGCCGAATCGGAGGTATCGATGGCGCACCTCGTTCCGGATCGTCTGGGCGAACTGCTTCAGGAACACGAACATCTCTACGGCGTCCTCTGCCGGGACGCGACCCTGACCGACATCGAGTTGATGGCGCAGGCCGGATACCACCTGGTCTGGCTGGACCTGGAGCACTGTCCCCAGTCCATTTCCGAGCTGATCCGGCTTACGCGGAGCATCGAGCATCTGGGGATGGTCCCCCTGGTGCGGATCCCCGAGCTGCTGCGAACCAACGTCCAACCGTTGCTGGACGGGGGCGTCCGCATCGTGACCTTGCCGGATGTCCGGACCGTGGAGCAGGCCGTGCGCCTGGTTCAACTGGGAAAGTTTCCGCCCCTGGGACAGCGAGGCGTCTCCTCCACCGGCGCCGGTACCGGTTTCCAGCTCGGTCCCGATTCCCTGGAGACCCTGCGCCGAGCCGACCGGACGGTGCGGATGATGGTCATGTTCGAGAGCGATGAGGGCTACGGGAACCTGGAAGAGATCGTCGCTCTCGACGGAATCGACATGGTCTCCGTGGGTCCCGGGGACTGGGCCACCGGCCTGGGTCTCAGCGGCCGGGAAGCCAAAGAGTATCTGGCCCCCAGGATCGAGCGCATCCTGCGGGTGACCCGGGACGCGGGCAAGATTTCGGTCATGTCCGCGTCCGGACCCGACGATGCGCGGTACTATTCCGATCTGGGCGTCCGGATTTTCATCGTGGGCGTCGACGTGGCCATGAAGCGCATGGCGCTGGTGAAGACGCTGCGCCAATTTCATGGCGGGGAGGTGTGATGACGGTTGGACTCGAGTTTGTGGGGCATGCCTGCTTTCGTGTCTTGGAGGAGGGAAGACCGACCCTGGTCACGGACCCGTTCTCCCTCACCATCTCCGGTATCGAGGATACTGGCCTGAGCGTGGACGGCGACGTCGTGATCGTCAGCTCGCTGACCGATCCCGCCCATGACAACGTCGGTCTGGTCAATGGCGATCCTCAAGTGATCAACGCCCTGGACGTAGCCAACGGCCGGGCCGAGGCGAACATCAACGGCCAGCCGTTGGCGGCGATTCCGGCGGGGGAAATCCCGGATCATCCCGACGGCCCCGAAGACAACGCCCTGTACTCATTCCGGGCTGGAGGCCTCTGGATCGCCCACATGGGAGACGTGGGATACGAGCTGGGACCGGCGGAGCTGGCGCCGTGGAAAGGCCGGTGCGACGTGCTGCTGGCGCTGGTGGGCGCGGGGTTCACCGTCCCGCTGGACGCCTTGGACCGGATGATCGATATCCTGCAGCCCACCTGGATCGTTCCCATGCACTACGGTCTCCCGCCCTTCGGCTTCCGGGGGGTTCCCGGCGGCAACATGAGTCCGGTGGACGTCTTTCTGAATCGGCGGCCTCGCGACCCGGTCATCCTCGCCCGCCATCACACCATCACGTTCCCGACCCGGTGCGCCTCTGACGGACGCCCCACAATCGTCGTCATGGAACCGTCGGGCTACCAGGCGACGGCCGGCCTTCCCGAATTTAGTGTGGCACCCTATTGATTCCGGCGGACGCAATATTACCTCTAAATAATAACGTGTCTAAAGTCACCACATATTATTTGGAGATGAGATCGCCTTCTTGGCTCAGGTCCAGGA
>JAPOYZ010000275.1 GCA_026706325.1 Candidatus Aminicenantota bacterium | reverse complement strand
AATCGCAACGCAGTCCGCGCCTGTGCAGGGACGGTCGAATGCCGTGACGACTTTCGCCACGGGCTGATATCATACGCTCGTGTCGAACGGTGCCGGAATCGCCAGTCTGACGGAGAGATTCAAGGCCCTCCAGTACTCGGTGGAACGGGTCATCAAGGGCAAATCCGACGTGGTGGAGTTGGCCGTGGTGACCCTGCTGGCACGGGGGCACATGCTGGTGGAGGACGTCCCCGGCGTCGGCAAGACCACCTTGGCCCATGCTCTGGCGCGCTCCGTCGACTGCCGCTTCCAGCGCATCCAGTTCACCAGCGACCTGCTTCCCTCCGACCTGACCGGAATCTCGGTCTTCAACCAGGTGCACCGGGACTTCGAGTTCCGGCCCGGTCCCCTGTTTGCCAACGTGGTGCTGGCCGATGAAGTCAACCGCACCACCCCCAGGACCCAGAGCGCCCTGCTCGAGGCCATGAGCGAGGCGAAGATCACGGTGGACAACCACACCCACCTGCTGCCTCAGCCTTTCATGGTGATCGCCACCCAGAACCCCATCGAACACCACGGAACGTACCCGTTGCCCGAGTCCCAGTTGGACCGGTTTCTCATGCGCATCTCCATGGGCTATCCCAGCGAGTCTCACGAAAAGGAGATTCTGCGCTCTTTGGGTGGGTATGACTCCCTTGATCTCGATCCCGTCATCAGCACCGAGGACCTTCTGAGGGGCCAGGAAGAGGTTCAGGAAGTGAGGTTCGAGGAGACGCTCCTGCAGTACCTCATGGAACTGGTGAGGGCGACCCGGGAGTGCGAGCTCCTGGCCCTGGGAGTGAGCACGAGGGGGGCCATGTTCCTGTATCGGGCGTCCCAGGCGCTGGCCTATTTCCAGGGCAGATCCTTCTGCATTCCAGACGACGTCAAACGCTTGGCGGTGCCCGTATTTTCCCACCGCGTCCTGGTCAGTCCCAGACATGCTTCGCCTCTGGAAAAGACCCGGGAAGCCGAATCGATCATTGCGGATCTCGTGGACCAGGTCGAGGTCCCGGTCTGATGATTCGGCGGCTCACGCTGAAATGGGCCCGGGGAGAAATCGTCTGGCCGCTGATTCTACTGGTGTCCGCGGCGATGCTGGCCGGTCTGAGCGCCACGGCGCGCTGGTCCGGTCAGGGCCATGCCGCGGCATTTCTCGCCCTGGTGTCGTTGATCTTCGCGTCCCTGGCCGCCGTGACGCTGGCGCCGTACGTGTTGTCCCGTTACCGCAAGGATCTGCGGGAGAGGATTCCCACGCTTTCCATCACTCATCGAGGGGCTTTCTTCCTCCTGTTGGTGACCGTGTTGGGATTCTCGTCCATGAACTCGGGCAACAACCTGCTGGTTCTCCTGCTCTCTCTCCTGCTGGCCGCGCTGCTGGTTTCGGGATTGCTTTCCGCGTTGGTTCTGTACGGCTTGAAGGTGAGCATCAGCGTGCCGGAGACAATCCGGGCCCACGACACCGCCACCTGCTTCGTCACTCTGCATAACCTGAAGCGCTGGATCCCGTCCTTCGCGCTGAAGCTGAGAGGCCGTCAGAAACGGGAAAAGGATCCCGCACCGGCGACGGATTTCTTCACCCGGGAGAAGGCCTTTCCCTACATCGGCGTCGGTTCCGACCTGAAGTTGACCCTGAAGTGCCTGTTCCGCCGGCGCGGCTCCTATCCGGTCGATGGCTTCGAGATCGGCACCAAGTTCCCCTTCGGCCTCTTTCATCGCAAGAGAATGCTGCGAACCCAGGGCTCCATCCTGGTCTACCCCGCGCTGATGAATCTGCAGACCCTGTTCTTCATCTATCCCGAGCTGGCTGGGGCGGAGGCCCTGAACCTGAGAGGCCACGGCGACAGCCTCTACGGGATCCGAAGGTACCAGAGCGGCGACAGCGCCCGGCTGGTGGACTGGAAGTCGACCGCCAGGTTGGATCAGCTCATGGTCCGGGACTTCGTCGCCGAGAATCAGAACCTGATCGATCTGACGTTTCATCCCGAACTGAACGATCTCTCTCCCCGCAGCCTGGAACAGTTCGAAAAAGGGGTCTCTTGCGTGGCGGCCCTGGGAGACCATTACTGGCGAATGAGCCAGAAGTTCCGATTCACTTGCGGAGAGACTCTGGTTCTCGTCGACGGCCGCAGGAACGGCTACGAACGGTTCATGGAGTGCCTGGCGCTGGTCCAGCCGGTGAGCGTCCGCCCGGAGACCCTCCAGAATACGCCGGCGCGAAACGGCATCGAGGTTGCCGCGGGACATCGGTGGGTTCCGCCAGGTTCCGTGGCCATAGACTACTTGCGGATTTGACGCCATGCGGTTCAAGACGGTCCTGCATCTGACCAGCTACGGACTGCAGGTGACGGGCGTTTCGACACTCTATTCGTCCGGCGAAATCGGCGGCGGGACGCTGCTCGGCTACTTGGCCTGCCTGGGCGCCACTCGATTCCTGCCCCGTATCCGGCTGGACGGCGCCGTTCAGGGCATCGTCTTCGGCGCCCTGCTGGCGCTGTTCGTCGTGGACGCCGTGATCTTTTCCCCGTTCGTTCCGGCGACGGCGCATCTGCTCATGCTCGTCAGCCTGGTGAGGCTCTGCAGCGCCCGTACGAAGCGGGATTACCTGCTGCTGCTCTTCATCTCCTTCGCGTTCGTCCTGATCGCATCCACCGCCACCATCTCCGTCGTGTTTCCGGTCTGGGTCCTGGTGTTCCTTTTTCTGGCCGTGCTGGTGCTCATGTTGCTGGAGAGCAAGGATCCCTATGAGAAGAATTACGGGCTCAGACTCGCGCTTCGCGGACATCTGTGGACCGCTCTTCTCATTACGCTGCTGCTGGTGGCGGTTTCCGTCCCCATCTTCGTGGTCATACCCCGGGGGACCCTGGGAGCATTGCCGGCGAAGCGCGTTTCAGGCCATCTGAGCGGATTCTCGGAGAGGGTGAGCCTGGGAGAAATGGGAGAGATCCTCATCAACGAGGAGGTGGTGCTGCGTATCAAGGTGGACAAGCCACCGCACCGGATGCCTTCCGAGCTGAAATGGAGGGGCATCGCCTTCGACCACTACGACGGCAAGACGTGGTCCAGCACCCGGGGCCTCCGGCAGGTCGCCCGGGACGATCGCTACCAGGGGTTTCTGGTGGCCGGCCGGCGCCGGCAGAAGGAGTTCCTGATCCGCCAGACCATCCACCAGGAGCCGCTGACCCGAGTGCTGTTCGGGCTTCCCGACATCATTCTCATTTCCGGGAGGCTCCACAGGCCCTACGTTTTTCAGGACGGGAACCGTTCCTTCAGGACGACCGGCGTCGGCGTCCGGACCTACACCGTCTTCTCCGACGTGATGACCCGGGACGAGAAACTCTCCCAAGCTCCGGTCCCGGTCCATCTCCAGGCTCCGGGCCGGCACTATCTCCAGCTCCCCGAGTTGGACCCGGAGGTCGGGCGCCTGGCCCGGCGCATCACCTCGGGAGTCAATGGTCCCATCCACAAGGCCTTCATGGTGGAACAGTTCCTGAAGCAGAACTACCAGTACTCTCTCGAGAACACCTCGGCTTCCAGCCACGACCCGCTCTACGACTTCCTGTTCGATTCGCGGGCGGGACACTGCGAGTATTTTGCCACGGCCCAGGCCGTCCTGCTGCGAACGTTGGGCATTCCGACCCGGGTGGTCAACGGATTCAAACGGGGAGACTACAACCGGTGGAACGGTTACTTCATGGTTCGCCATTCCGATGCCCACAGTTGGGTCGAAGCCTATTTCCCGGGACGGGAGTGGATCGAGTTCGATGCCACCCCGGCAGTCGCCGCCGGCGCCTCTCTTCCCGGTTTTGCCGCGTTCCGAGAGTTGCTGGACGCCATCGATCTGGCGTGGCTGGACGTGGTCACCTTCGACCACCTGAAACAGTACGGCCTGTTCCAGACTCTGGGCGATTCCTGGAAGGAGAGCTGGGACAACTCGCGGCGG
>JAPOYZ010000154.1 GCA_026706325.1 Candidatus Aminicenantota bacterium | reverse complement strand
CCCACGATCCCATCCGGGTCGGGGACGAGCTCTACATCTATCACGGCGGCGCCTCGAACCATCACGACTGGTGGATTTCCGGAGCCCGGGAGGGGCTGGACGTGCCCGAAGTCACCGAACCCGATGGGGTCAACTACGCCCTGGGACTGGCCAAGCTGCGGGTGGACGGGTTCGTTTCGCTGGACGCCGGACCCACCCGCCGGGGCATCCTGGTGACGCGTCCGTTGATTTCGGAGGGAAGGCGGCTGAGGGCCAACATGCGATGCTACGGCGGCGGCTCGATCGCCGCGGAAATCGTCGATCTCCGCGACCAGGTCATTCCCGGCTTCAGCCGTCACGAGTGCGACCTCTTTCGGGGAGACTCCGTCGAACACACCTTCTCCTGGAACGGCCGGACCGAGATGCCGGCTCTGCCCTCGGAGCCTGCCCCCTACCCGGCGCCGGAATTCGAACGGTTCCGCAAGATCCGGTTCTTCATGGAGAAGTCTCAGCTCTTTTCTTTTGCGTTCGTCTGACGGACGGGGGGAGCGGCGACCTCCGGTCGCCGGCTCCGCGGGGGGACAGGAAAGTCCCCCCTCCAATTGACATCGACTTGCGGGCACCCGATCATGAATCACAATCAGACACACCGGAGTTCAGTCGTCTTTCAGAAGCAGCGAGGAACGGGGATCGGCCGGCCGACTCCCGGAACCGCCCCGCGTGAGGTGATGCCATGACGTCCAGTGCAGAATCGTCTTCCTCCAACAGATTCGGCGGGATGTGGGGCGATCCCACGTTGTGGTTCGTGCTGGTGCTGGTTTTCGTCTATGCGGGCGTCTATAACTTTCTTCCCATCACCTTCCCCGTTTTCAGGGAGTTCTTCTCGGCCAATCTGGAACAGATGGGTCAGAGCCAATCCCTCTTCTTCATCAGCGGGATCGTATTCAGTCTTATCGGTGGATGGATCATCGGCAGCCTGGGGCTTCGGCGTGCTCTGGTCGGCTCACTGCTGGCCGTGGTGGCCGCCATGTGCGTGATCGGAAGCGCCGTCGGATTCCCCATGGTTCTGGTGGGAGCTTTCTGCTTCGGCTTGGCCATGTCGGCCTTGAACGTTGTCTTCAGTTCGATCATCAGCGCTCATTTCGGAGACAAGCGCCAGAGCGTGTTCTTTCTTGCCGGATTGGCGGACGGCAGCGGCGCCGTGGTCGGAGCCGCTGCTCTCGGAGGATGGTTCGCTTACGCCGACCGGAGCGGAGGGAGCTGGCGGGTCGGATACTACATCGCCGCCGCCATCGTCCTGGCGCTGGTCCTGTGGGCCTGGCGGCTGCGCTCCGAGTCGGTGCGCCGGGGCGGTCCGTCAGACTCCCGGCTTCCCGCACTCTCGGTGATGGCGGCCGTGCTGACGACTCCCGCCTTCTATGCGGCAGGCTTTCTGGGGCTGTTCCACGGCTTGTCGCAGGGCGGGATGATCTCGTTCGTCGGTCAGCTCTACCAGAGCCGATTTGAGATCGATGCGGCACAGGCCGCCTATTTCATCAGTTTGAACTCCGCCGGATTGTTCGGCGGGCGTTTCATTCTGAGCTGGATCACCGCGCGCTGGAGGATTCCGGAACTGGTGGTGCTCACCGTATGCGCCGGCGGGGCGACCCTGGCGTTCGCGGCGACCATCATCTCCCCCACCTACTTGTGGGGAGTGGCCATGTTTACCGTCTCCGGGATGTTCGTATCGGGGAACGGTCCTTCTCTGAGTTCCTACATCGGCTTGCGATTCTCCTCGCACCTGGCGATGGCCTACGCTCTGTTCAATGGTTTCAACGCCGTGGGAGCCGCCGTGAGTCCCTATCTGATCGGCACCATGGGCGATCGCTACGGCGTGGAGCTCAGCATCTGGCTGGGTCCGGTATTCAGCCTGAGCCTTTCGGTCCTGGCCATCATCTGGTTCCTGCGCGAGAAGGCGCGGGCCGCCGCCTGACGAGACCGCCGGCAACCGGCTGACATACCGAAATTCAGCGTCCCGATTCCGACACCAGGAACCGTTCGACAAACCGCTCATTGAGCGTGATTCCCAGGCCGGGGCCGTCCGGCACGGCGATACGGCCGTCGACCGCCTGCAGTTTCTCGTGCGTCAGTTCGTGACGCAGCGGCGAATCCTCGACGCAATCCTCGAAAATGAAGGCGCTCTTGCTGGTGCTGATCCAGTGCAGGCAGGCCGCCACGCTGATGGGCGTCTTGTAGCAGTGGTTGCAGACGCGGGCGCCGATCTCCTCCACCCGCTGCCGAATGTAGGCGGCCTCGGTGAACCCGTTTCGGGCCAGGTCGACCTGGTAGACGTCCAGCGCATGCCGGTCGATCCAGGGCCGAAAGGCGGCCCGGCCGCATTCCCCCTCTCCCGCCGCAATCAGCACCGGCGAACGGTCCCGCAGCCAGACGTAGCCGTCGATGTCGTCCTGCTCCAGGGGCTCTTCCAGCCAGCCGATCCCGTAATCATTGAACGCCTCGGCCCGCCGCAGCGCGGTCCGTGCATCCCAGACGCAGCCGGCGTCGATCAGGAGGGTGTTCTCGTCGCCGATCCCCTCCCGGCCGCCCCGGACCAGCTCGATGTCCAGGGCCTCGCTCTCGCCCATGGGCTCCCAGCCGAACTTGATGGCCCCGTAACCGGCTTCGCGCCAGCGCTGGGCGATCTCGCGGGTCTCGGATCCGTCCCCGCCGAACAGGATCGACGCGTACGCCGGGATACGGTCGTGATGACGCCCGCCCAGCAGGCGCCAGACCGGCTGGTTGAAGAGTTTTCCCTTGAGGTCCCAGAGCGCCAGGTCGACCCCGGCCATGGCGGTGATGACGACCCCGCGCCGGCCGTAGTACATGGTGCGCCGGTACATCTTGGACCAGATCCGGTCCGTATCGAGGGGGTCTTCTCCGATCAGGATCTCCCGCAGGCCGCAGGCGATGGTGTGGCTGAACGGAGCGTCGATGATCGACTTGACCACCTCCGGACTCGCGTCCGCCTCTCCGATCCCTTCCAGGCCTTCGTCGGTGCGGATCCGGATGATCACCGTGTCCTGAGTGCCGGCCGTCTTGGCCTCGACGTCTTCGATCCGCAGAACCTGACAGATGACGTGAGTGATTTTCATGGGCTCATCCTCCGCACCTTGGCGAGACGTTGCCGGGCCGGACCCGCCTATGCCTGGAACAGCTCGATGGCCCGGTCCAGGCTCTCCCGGTCGCCCACCAGCACGACCGTGTCGCCGGCCCGGTAATCGAACTCCGAGTCGCGTTGGTAGATGGGCTGACCCTCACGGACCACGGCGATCTGCACGACGCCCGTACGCCGCCTCAAATGCAACGACGTGGCGTTCATTCCGATGACCCTCGCTCCATCCCTGATCTCCATCAACTCCAGGGCATCGTGAATGCCGAGATGCTTCAGTGAATCGAGCCGCAGATCCGGCTGCGCGGTACCGCGCAACAGCCCGTAATGTTCCGTACGCACCGTCTCGGTCTCCTGCCAGATCCGGTT
Organism: Candidatus Aminicenantota bacterium; assembly: GCA_026706325.1. Classification (GTDB taxonomy): domain Bacteria; phylum Acidobacteriota; class UBA6911; order RPQK01; family JAJDTT01; genus JAJDTT01. Next base: position 476 of record JAPOYZ010000154.1, on the reverse strand, counting down.
GATGGGAATCCGGTAACTCTCAAGGGCCTTGGCGAAAAGTTCGATGGAGGCCTCGAACTCCTCGACCACCACGTCCGTGGCTCCGAGCGACATCAATTCGTCGATGGAGCGAGTGTACCGGGTGCGCACCACGATCCGGCTCTCCGAATTCAGGTCGCGGGCGGCCGCGACGTCGCGACTCTCCTCGGTCGGTGAGGAGATGGCGAAGACGACGACCCGGGCGCGATGTGCCCCGACATGCTTCAGGACAGCCGGTTGGGAACCGTCCCCGAAAGCCGCCGGGATCCCGTCCCTGCGCGCACGCCGGACGAGATCCGCGTCGTGTTCGACGACGGTGCAGGTGATCCCCGCCGCATTGAGCACCCGCGCCAGATATCGTCCGGCGACGCCGTAGCCGACGATGATCGTGTGGTCGGACATCGCGTCGGCTGAGGCGGCATCGGTGTCGGAGAGTCGCCGCAACCCCCTGCCGGATG
>JAPOYZ010000256.1 GCA_026706325.1 Candidatus Aminicenantota bacterium | reverse complement strand
CGGAAGGCTCATATGAGGAGGGGAAGGCAGCAGGGAGGGTGGACCTCCGCAATAGGACCGGAAGAGTCGTCGGCTCCGTGGTATTTCGAGGATCAGAGTAACAACGTGTTGGTAATTCCGACGGCGTCCGGTAGATATCTCCGATTGAGATTTAGTGTACTGTCCCAGAAATACGAGTAGGCAATCCTTCCAACTTGTCGAGAATGGACAGTTAGGATCATGAGGTCTGTTCGTCGCAATATGTCCGCGTGGCTCTTGGCGCTCTGGCTACTATCTGGAAGTGTTCATCTCCAGTGCCAGACTCCTGGTTTCCGATCTGAATCGAACGTGGTACTTGTGGACCTAATTGTCACGGACCAGAAAGGCAACTTCGTGGCTGATCTGAAACCAGGAGAGGTCCAAGTGTTTGGGGACGGAAAACGTCAGGACATTCGGTTCTTTCGACTTGAAGGCACAGACCGGTTTCCGACGAGGGAAATCCAAGCGGGCGTTACGGGCAACCACTATGTGTTTCTGGTGGACCTTCAGACATTGACTCGAGAAACGGTGGAGAGGAGCAAGGAAGCTATTCGAGAGTTCTTGCGATCGGAGATCGATCCCAGGGACTACTTCATGCTGGCTACCATCGGCCCCAAGCTTCGAGTTGTTCAAAAGTTCACGCGAAACATTACGACACTGGAACGGGCTCTGGATCAGGTGTCCGACTATCCCTGGTTACCGCCTCATCTCACCCCTCTTGAACTACTCCACCTGTTGGCCAGACAGGGGGACCTTTCGTGCCATGCAATTGCGGCTTTGTCCAGTTATCTGGGCTCCTTACCAAACCGCAAGCACGTACTTTACTTTTCGAGAGGATATAAACTGCACATGTCTTCGTATACTGGCAGTTTCAATGCCCGATCCTCCGGAAGCCGGAGATCCCAAAAGGCTACTTTTTCTCTGACGAGTAAAGTGCGCTCTGCAGTGGATCAGGCCAACCGCAATCAAGTTACCTTGCACAGTATCGATCCTCGAGGATTGATGACCGCGTCCTTTGTGGCGGCCACCTACGTCGGCGTTTCGGGTTTGGAGTCTACCCACGAGTTCCTAGCGACGCTTTCAAAGGAAACGGCGGGGCTTCTGGCAACGGGGGAGAATGACTTGCTCGGCCCAATTCGAGAAGCTTATCTCGATGGGCGGACCTACTATCTCTTGGGCTACGTTCCGGATCACCAGAGAAAGATCGGCAAGTTTCATGAGATCAGGGTCAAGGTAAGACGTGGAGGCGTCCAGGTCCGACACCGCAAAGGATACGTGGATCAAGACCCGCTGGTTGCCACCCAGTCGGAGTTGGCGAATGCATTCAAGTTTCCGGATCTATTCAATGATTTCCAGGTCAATCTTGATGCCGTTCCCAAGAATGGGAAACTTGCCGTACGTGCCCAGATTCCCACCAAAGCGCTTCGATTTACGTCGGAAGGAGAAACGAATCGTTGTGTGCTGGAGATTTTCGGGATCGTCTTCGACGAATTCGATGAGCCTATTGAGAAGGGATTTTTCCTGGCTGAGAGCGTCGACCTCGAATTTGACGCCAAGGAGTTGGCAGGTTTCCGTGGCCATGAAACCCTTGGGCCCTGGATGGAGAAGGATTCTCCGAGAAAGGGTAGCTATCTGGTGGTCGTGCTCCGGCAGAAACTCACCGGCGAACTCGCAACCGCCACGGTGACACTCGGAGCGGGCGGACCACAAAATAAGCCGCTCCCGTTCTGAGAAACCCTCGATCTGCCGCGACGCGGCAGCGCGGCCAGCGCTCCTCCCAGGAGCCTACACCGAACCCATTGAACTATTGGGGAAGTCATTGGAATTGGAAATCGGCTGCCAATCCCACCCCGCGCATGTAGAATGGGAGCTGCGTTAGCATGACCTTAAAGCCCCGGATTCTCGTCGTTTTCGGCCTGCTCGGGACCGGTTTATGGGTGGAGTCTCGATCGGAGGCGGTCCCGGACGTGCTTGCGAAAGAGGTTCGGACCGTCCTCGAGAACCACTGCGTCCAATGCCACGGTCCCTCGCAGCAGTTGAACGGCCTTCGTCTGGACAGCCGGGAGGGTGCGCTTAAAGGGGGCTATTCGGGACCCTCCCTGGTATTGGGTGACGCCGGCGCCAGCACGTTGATTCAGCGGCTCACCAGCGACGACCCCACGGCGCGCATGCCCCTGGCGGCGCCTCCCCTCCATCCGGATCAAATCGAGGTCTTGACCCGCTGGATCGACCAGGGCGCCCCTTGGCCCAGGGACGCGACGGTCCGGGCAGGCTCGGACTCCGTTTCCTCAAAGACGGACCGACACTGGTCGTTCCGGCCCATCGTCCGTACAGAGCCTCGGACGGAGAAGGCCGGATCCTGGGACCGTTCGCCCGTCGACTCGTTCATTCGAAACCGTCTTGAGCAGGAAGGGGCGGCCCCTTCCCCCATGGCCCCCAAGGAGACCCTCATCCGTAGGGTCAGCCTGGATCTGACTGGCCTCCTGCCCAGCGTCGAGGAAGTGGAGGCGTTCCTGGCAGATGAACGGCCCGACGCCTATGAGCGGTTGGTGGACCGGCTCCTGGCATCGCCCCGTTACGGTGAGAAATGGGCCCGCCACTGGCTGGACCTGGCCCGCTACGCCGACAGCGACGGCTACGAGAAGGACCTGCTCCGTCCCCACGCCTGGCGCTGGCGGCAATGGGTGATCCAGGCCCTGAACCGGGACCTTCCCTTCGACGAGTTCACCATCGAGCAGATCGCCGGCGACCTGCTTCCGGAGGCGTCCGTTGAACAGCGGGTCGCCACCGGATTCCTGCGCAGCGGCCTCAAGAACCGGGAAGCGGGCGTGCCTCGGGGCGAGGTCCGGTTCGAGGAGACGGTGGACCAGACCAACACCATGGGCACGGTCTGGCTGGGCCTGACCCTGGGCTGCGCCCAGTGTCACGACCACAAATACGATCCCTTGAGCCAGAAGGAGTACTACCAGTTCCTGGCCTTCTTCAACCAGACCCGGAACCGGGAAATGGACGCACCCCTCCCCGGAGAAGTGGAGCCCTATCTGGAAGCGTTCCCGGGTTACCGCCTGCAGAGGAAAGAACTTCTGGACAACGGCGAGATCTCGATTCCCCGGCTGCAGGTGCGATGGGAGACCATGCTCCTGGAGGCGTCGGAGTACCCGGGAAAACATTTGGACTGGGACGACATTCTGCGGGGCGCCATTCTCAACGAGCTGGACCGGGCCCTCGAGTTGTTTCGTTCGGGTCCCGCGGGCCGCACCTGGCGGGAAAACGACCGGGTGACCCACTATTTCTTCAAATACCCCGGTCCGGAAATTGCCAAGGACGAGGCCCTGAGCGAGAAGCTGAAGGACCTGAAGGGGAAGCTGGCCGAGCTGGAAGCCTCCTTCCCCGACGTGACACGGGCCTATGTGATCCAGGACATGCGGGCCGCCACCCATATCGCCCTGCGGGGAGACTACCGGGCTCCCGGAGTCCAGGTCCAACCCGGTACGCCCGCATGGTTGCCCTCCTTCCAAAACGGTAAGGAGCCACCCCGCCTGCGGTTGGCCCGGTGGCTCGTGGATGAGGACAATCCCCTGACCGCCCGGGTCGCCGCCAATCGATTCTGGCAGGAACTGTTTGGCAGCGGCCTGGTGAGGACCCCGGAGGATTACGGGATCCAGGGATCCAAGCCCTCACATCCGGCTCTTCTGGACTGGCTGGCTTCCGAGTTCATGCGCCAGGAGTGGAGCCGGAAGCGGATGCTGCGCCGGTTGGTGACTTCAGCCACCTACCGTCAGGCCTCCCGGGTCGAAAGGAATTTAGAGGAGATGGATCCGGAGAACGTCCTGCTGGCCCGCCAGAGCCGGCCGCGCCTCTCCGCCGAGTTGATCCGCGACGCCGCATTGTCGGCAGCCGGCGTGCTGGATTCCCGGGTCGGCGGCAAGAGCGTTCGTCCCCCTCAGCCCGATTGGGTCGCCGAGATCACCTACGGCAAGTCCGACTGGGAGTCCAGTTCCGGTGCGGACCGCTTCCGGCGCGGGCTCTATGTGTTGTTCAAGAGAAGCGCCCCGTATCCCCAGATGGTGAATTTCGATGCTCCCGACGCCAGCGCCACCGTCTGCCGCCGCGACCGCTCCAACACGGCGCTCCAGGCCCTGAACCTGCTCAACGACCCCGTCTTCATGGAAGCCGCCCGGTTCCTGGCGGTGCGCACGCTCCGAGAGGCGCCACCCCGCTGGGAAGACCGCCTCCATCACATCTACCATCTCTGCCTGAGCCGGGAGCCCGGTCCCGCGGAACTCAGCCGTTTCCGCCGATTCTTCGATCACCAGAGGGCGATTTTCCAGGAGGAACCGGAGTCGGTGAAAGAGCTTGCGGCCGGGTCCGTTTCCGATCTGGATTCTCTGCAGGTGGCATTGTGGACCACCGCCGCCAGGGCCGTGTTGAACCTGGACGAGTTCATCACCCGGGAGTAGAGATGACTCCCCTTCAACTTCGTGACCTTCAAGGCCGGCGGGACTTCCTGAAAACTTGCGCCTCCGGAATCGGCGTCATGGCCTTGGCCGATCTTCTCACCCTGGACGGACTGACCGCCGCCCCCACTCCAGGCGGCCCGCTTCAACCGGCGGCGCCCCATTTCGCACCCAAGGCCAAGAACTTCATCTTCATGTTCATGGAGGGCGGCCCCAGCCAGTACGAGCTCTTCGATCACAAACCGGCCCTGGACCAATACCACGGCAGTCCTCTTCCCCAGTCCCAGACCGAAGGACTGGAATTCGCCTTCATCCAGCCTTCGGCGTCGATCCTGGCCAGCTCCGTCCCCTTCCGGCGTTACGGCCATTGCGGCATGGAGCTCTCGGAGCTGATTCCCCACATCGGCTCCTGCGCCGACGATATCTGCCTGGTCCGCTCCATGCACACCGACTCGTTCAACCATCACCCGGGACAACTGCTGCTCTTCACCGGGACCATTCAGATGGGGCGTCCCAGCCTCGGCGCCTGGATCTCCTACGGCCTGGGGAGCGAGTCCCGGAACCTGCCCGGATTCGTGGTCCTGACTTCCGGTCCGGGAGGCACCAGCGGCGGGTCCACCAATTTCGCCAGCGGATTCCTCCCCTCCCATTACCAGGGAACGGTCTTTCGCCAATCGGGCGATCCGATTCTCTACCTGGGGAACCCGCCCGGCGTCAGCCGCTCGACCCAGAGGGCATCGCTGGACCTGATTCGGGATCTGAACCGGCAACATGGGGAGTCTACGGGAGACGCCGAGATCGCCTCCCGGATCTCCAACTACGAGTTGGCGTTCCGCATGCAGACGGCGGCCCCGGAACTGACCGATCTCTCGACCGAACCGGCCGGGATCCGGGAACTCTATGGCCTCGACCGCACGGACAAGGCTGAGCGCCAGTTCGCGGCCAACTGCGTGCTGGCCCGCCGCATGGTGGAGCGGGGGGTCCGTTTCGTCCTGATGATGGACCACGGCTGGGACGACCACACCGAGATCAACAAGAAGATCCCCAAACGCGCCCGCAAGATCGACCGGCCCACGGCGGCCCTGCTCAAGGACCTGAAGCAGCGGGGCCTGCTGGAGGAGACCCTGGTGGTCTGGGGCGGCGAGTTCGGGCGGACACCCATGGTGGAGTTGAGGCGGCCCGAAGACGCCAGCTACGCGGGCCGCGATCACCAGCCCTCCGCCTACAGCCTCTGGATGGCCGGCGGGGGAATCCAGGGGGGGCAGGTGGTGGGGCGAACCGACGACTTCGGAATCCGGATCGAAGAAGACCCGATCCACGTCCACGACCTGCAGGCCACCCTGCTGCACTGCCTCGGCCTGGACCACACCCGGCTCACCTACCGCTACATGGGCCGCGAATTCCGCCTCACCGACGTGGCCGGCCGGGTGATGGGAAAACTATTGGTGTAGACGTACTGCGATTTGGGAGGGGACTTTCCTGTCCCCCTGAGCCAGTGGGGGTAGGAAAACCCCCACTCCCAGCGCCCTCTTTCCTCACCGGGCCGCCAGGATGCTCCCCAGGAACTTTCGCGTCCGGGCTTCCCTCGGCTGGGAGAAAATGACTTCCGGAGCCGCGTCCTCTACGATCCGTCCCCGGTCCAGGAAGACGACCCGGTCGGCAATATCCTTGGCGAAGCCCATGTGGTGGGTCACGATCAACATGGTGATGTCGCTGTCCTGGGCCAGCATTTCCAGCACCTGGAGCACCTCGCCCACCAACTCGGGGTCGAGCGCCGACGTGACCTCGTCGAAGAGCATGATCCGGGGCTGCATGGCCAGCGCCCGGGCGATGGCCACCCGCTGCTTCTGACCTCCCGAGAGCTGCGCCGGGTAAGCATCGATCTTGTCCAGCAAGCCAACCTTCTTCAGAAGTGCCAGAGCACGCTCGCGTGCCGTTTCCTTGGACAGGCCCAGGACCCGGACCGGCGCCACCGTCAGGTTTTTCAGCACGGTCATGTGTGGAAACAGGTTGAACTGCTGGAAGACCATTCCCACCTTGCTTCGAATCTCCCGCAAGCGTCGGGATCCGGCAGGAATCTGCCGTCCCCGGCGGTCCCGTTCCCAGACCGCCTGCCCGTCGATGAGCACTTGGCCCGAGTCCACGCGCTCCAAAGTCATGAGGATTCGGAGAATGGTCGATTTTCCGGAACCGCTGGGGCCGATCAGGGCCAGCTTCTGGGAGGGGGGCACCTGGAGATCGAGGTCGTCCAGGACCAGAAGGTCTCCATACGACTTCCGGACCCGGCGCATGGAGATGATTGCGTCGTGACTGGTCTGGGACAAGAGCTGCCTATCGAATCCGGAAGCCGTACAGGTCGGCATGCCGCAGGTAGAACCGGAGACGAACCGGCTTGCCCTTCAAGGAAGCCAGATCCGCTTTGTCTCTCCACGTCACTTCCTGGCGAGTGCCGTCGAAGGCCGTGAGCAGGCACTCGTTCCGGCCGTAGCCGGCCACCGGCCGCCCGGATTCGTCCAAGACCTCCACCGCCACGCGGCCCTCGGCGGCCGCCGCGTTGACCGTCAACCGGCTTCCCTGGAAAATCAACGGGTGGGTCGTCAGGACGCCCTCACGCTCGCCGGCCCGCCGCGAGGCGAACCCGTTGGTACGGTACTCCACCCGGGCCGGCGCGATCTGGAACACCCGGCTCTTTTCGATGTGGTCCTGCCGGGTCTGACCCGTATTGGCCTCGAGCTCCGCCCAGAACGCCTCCCGGACTTCCTCCACCGTCTGGCTGCAGCGGGGCCGCCGCCAGCTCCAGATGCATTCGTACAGAGCCCACCCCGGCTCCACCGGCGCCGGCGGGGAGAGATAGGGACGACCGTTGTACTGCGCGTCGTCGAAGATCCTGGAGGCGGGGATCGGGGTATCACCCGGCCCGCCGCCCACCAGCTTGTCCCGGATCCAGGCGTTGACGTGCAGGGTGTTGGTGCCGTGATAGAAACCGACGGACCGGTCTCCCTCCACCGGGCCCTCCGAGAAACTGTAGACGATCCCGTAGTCGAAGCTGCCGTCGGGTCCGCTGGGAATCCAGGCCTGGTCCCCTCCCAGATCCTCCCAGTGGATCCCGTTGCGGCTCACCCAGAGATGGATCGACATCCGTTGAGTCCCGCAGTCGTAAAGTGGAAAGAAGGCGACGTAGAGGTCCCCGATCCGCTTCACCCGCTGCATCCCGTAGCTCTGGTGTTTCGGGTGTTCCCGCGGCGGCGCCCAGATATAGCTCCGGTTCCAGTTCACGCCGTCGCGCGTGGTCATCCGCCCCAGGTTCCGCGAGACGGCCCACTTGTTGTCGTAGCGCACCAACGCCCGCCCCATGGCCGGAGGATGGGCGGCGAAATAGAGCACCAGCTCACCGGTGCGCTCGTCGTAGAACATGGGACCCAGGTTGTCGGTGGGGCTGTCCAGCGTCTCCACCTGAAGGTGATTCCGCATGAAGGGACGTTCCGTGGTGAGATAAGCCACTCCCTCGGAATCCCGGACCATCAGGTAGATCCCCCGCTGAAATTCCATGGCCGGGAACTTGGGAGTACTGACCCGGGTGGCGGTCCGCAGATCGGGGATGCCGCGGGTTCGGTAGTCCCACAGCCCGCCGAACTTCTCTCCTTCGCCCACGTGGCCCCGGGACGCCATCTTCTCCAGGATGTTGTTGGCCCGGGAACCTTGGAACTCCACCAGACCGAGTTCCGGCTTGGTCCAACGGTTCCCGTCACTGGAAACGGCCAGCATCCGGTACCGGGTCGGGCTGATGTACTCCAACTCGTACCGTTGCTTCTCCCGGTTGAAGGACAGGGCGGCGCCCTCGCGCAGTATCGCGTAATGGCCTTCCCAAGGCCGGTCGGGCCGGAACAGGGCCTGAGCGTCCAGCTTGCGGGCCGGATGGAAGACCTTCCGGAGATGCCGCTGGTCCTCGATCAGGAAGTCGTCCACGAATAGTTGGGGAGCCACCGGAATCTCCAGGGGAGGTTCCGGTTTCGGCGGCGGCCCGTTCCGGTGCAGGTACAACGCACGGCGGGGTCCATCATCCCAAAGCCGCCCGTCTACACGGGGCCGCATCCGCACGTGATATGTGGCCGCCTTCAGGCCGGTGAGATCGAAGGCAACATGAGCCTTGTCCGGTGTGAGCCGGACCGCCGAAATGGGTGATCGCACGCGCCCGGTGCTGGCTTCCACCAGATCGACTTCCACCGCCAGTTCCCGGACCGGAGCACCTTTCCTGAGCCAGAGCTCCACCTCGGCGGCGTTGTCGTCGATATAGGCCAGACGGTCCAGGTCCGCTCCCACCCAGGTCTGGACCGGAAGCCGGAAGTCGTTGGAGAGCAGGATCCGGCCGTCCCGGACTCGCCGTCCCTTCACGGTCAGGCGATAGTTGCCCGAATCGTGGGTGTCGATCCACCAGCCGGTCCGCAAGTATCCCCGAACCCTCTCCTGAGGCCCTTCGTTGCTGGAGGCAGGGAGGGGCCGGTAGGGGCCGTGGCCCAGCAGAGGTCCCAGATCGAAGCCTATCGATTCGTCTTCCGCGTCCGGCTCCACCAGCCGCCTTTCGGTTCGAGCCCCTCCCGCGGGAAACCCCACCGCCACTTCCAGCTCCACGGGCTCCGGAGCACGGTACCGAAAATGGAGCCGGTGTCCCGCCTCTCCCGAAAACCCCAGTTGGAATCCGGCCGGACCCTCCTTCCCGGCGACCGGCTGCACCTGGTAGGGAGTCAGATCGACTCGCGCGGGCGCACTCGGGGATTCCTCCGTCTGGAAGAGAATGAGCAGGACCAGGATCGGGACGACTATCGGCCGAGCAAACGGGATCACGACGGACCCTCCTCCGGGAATTGGTGTTCGTTTCATGTCGGATACCGGCTCATTCTAGCCTGAATCTTCCTTGGAATACCGGCTCTCGGTTGCGGCAGGATGCAGTCGTAGCGCACCGATCTCAAGCGGTTGCACACCCTGTCCGGCGCGACGCTGGTATAAGATGAAGCTGTACGCGGGAACCTTACCATGCCAATGGGGTCCAAAGTTCGCACCTGCCTCTGGTTCGACGACCAGGCGCTCCCGGCGGCCGAGTTCTATTGTGCTCTTCTACCCGACAGCCGGATCGATCGTATCGGATACTCTTCAGAAGGCCAGGAAATGACCGAGCCCGGGAAGGTACTCACAGTGGACTTCACCCTTGCCGGAACTCCATTTCAGGCGCTCAACGGCGGTCCGCATTTCACCCTCGACGAAGCGGTATCGATCTCCGTCCTGACCGAGGACCAAGCGGAGACCGATCGGCTTTGGGCAGCGCTCATCGCCGATGGCGGGGCTGAGAGCCAGTGCGGCTGGCTGGAGGATCGATTCGGGTTGTCCTGGCAAATTGTGCCGAAGCGATTGATCGAATTGTTGAACGGACCGGCGGCCCCGCAAGTCTGGCCGGTACTGATGCAGATGAAGAAGATCGACATCGCCGCGCTCGAAGCCGCGTCCAACGATGGCTGAAGGAGATGAAACGAAGGGGCGTTGAACAGTGGACCACCCATAGCCGCAGAGCGACCGATATTGTTATCGTGCTTCCATGGCGACCGCTCCCGTGATCCGTCTTCGCGGCATCAGAAAGAACTACGGCAAGAAGACGGCTCTTGCGGGTGTGGATCTGGAAACGCCGTCCGACACCATTTGCGGCTTGATCGGTCCCAACGGCGCCGGCAAGACCACCCTGCTGCGCATCATTCTGGACATCATCGGTCCCGACGATGGAACCGTGGAGGTGTTGGGTTCGACCGACCTCCAGTCGACCCGGCGCCGTATCGGATATCTTCCGGAAGAGCGCGGGCTGTATCCCAAGATGCGGGTCATCGACCACCTGGTATTCCTGGGCGTACTCAAGGGCCTGGGCAGACGGGACGCCATGGACCGGGCTCGCAGCGGACTCGAGGAGGTCGGGCTCTGCGAACGCGCCCCGGACAAGGTGGAAACCCTCTCCAAGGGAATGCAACAGAAGGTCCAGCTGCTGGGGACGATCCTCCACGAGCCGGAGCTGCTGGTCCTGGACGAGCCGTTCAGCGGACTGGACCCACTCAACGTGGAGCTTTTCAAACGTTTGGTCCTGGAGCGCCGCCGCGCGGGAGCGACCGTTCTCCTGTCGACCCACTTGATTGAAGACGCCGAGCGTCTTTGCGACCGGGTCTGCATGATCGCCGGCGCCAACAAGGTCCTGGATGGGAAGGTGAGTGAGCTGAAGGCGGCCTCCGGGCGGCGGGATCTGGCCATCTCCTTCGAGGGGAGCAGCGAGTTCCTGGCGGCGCCCGGTTTGGTGGAGCGCGTCGCCGACCAGGGCGGTTACGTTGAAGTTCGGCTCAAGGAAGGCGCCGATCCTCAAGCCCTGCTCCACCGTGCCGTGGAGTCGGGAGCGAGGATTTCACGTTTCGAACTCACCGAACCCTCACTGCGCGAGATCTTCATTGAGAAGGCCGAGGCGGCCGGCCTGTCGACGAGCGATGCCCCGCCGGCTGGAGAGGCGGGTGGCGCATGAACCCATTTACGCCCAGCGTTCTGGCCGTCGCGTACCGCGAGTTCATGCAACGCGTCAAGACCAAGTGGTTCATCCTGGGCACCATCGGAATGCCGGTGATCATGGTCGGCGTGGCCTTCCTCATCGTTTTCGCGATGCGGGACGTGGAGGACTCCGAGAAGGGGAAGACCATTGGAGTCGTGGACTCCGGCGGAACCGTAGCGAACCTGCTGGTGGAGGAATTGAACGACGGTTCCGTCACGGCGTCGCGGGCGCGCGACCTGGAAGATCTCCCCCCTGACGTGATCCGGGAGCGATTCCTTTCGACGGCGTTCGACTACCTGCTGATTCTGCCGGACGCAGCCGCCACCTCGGCCCGTGGTGCTCCTTTCGCGAGCCGGGAGGAAACGGATGACACCGAGGACCGGGTGACCGCCACCTTGCTGGCCAGAGACAAGGTTCCGTCGGGAACCCGGAGATCGGCCCGGAATGCGCTGCAACGGGCTCTCTTGCAAACTCGACTCCAAGCGGCGGGAGTCGAAGCGGTGGACGCTCGAGAGTTGTTGCGCAGACCTCGATTGAACGCCGTCAACGTCACCGACACGGGCGAGACCCGCTCCCAGACCATTCAGTCCATCGCCAGCATGGGCATCGTCTACCTCTACTTCACGCTCCTGTTGGCTTACGGGCAGATGGTTCTGATGTCGACCATCGAGGACAAGCAGTCGAACATCGTCGAGATTCTGGCATCATCACTACGCCCCTGGGAACTGATGTTGGGGAAGATTCTGGGTTGCGGCGCCATGGCCCTGGCTCAACTCGGAATTTGGGCCCTGATGGCGGCCACAGCGGTTGGTTTTTTCCTCACCCGCAGAGGTTTGGCGAGTGTGCCGTCTCCCGGTCCTGCTCTCGGAGGCGGCCGCGACCCGATCACAGGTGAAACCGCCGATTTGTCGGTGATCGACCTGATTTCAGATTCCATCTCGTGGGAAAGCGTCATCCTGGCGCTGCTCTACTTCGTCCTCGGGTATCTCCTCTACACCTCGGTTTTCGCCGCCGCCGGGGCCACGGTCAGCGATCTTCAAGACGCGCAACAGGCGATGACCCCCATCGTGCTGGTAATCATGGTTTCCCTCATTGCAGGCCCCTTGCTGATGGAGAGTCCCAATAACAGATGGGTCGTGATCCTGTCGATGGTCCCACCCTTCAACGCCGTGGTGATGCCCGCCCGGGTCTTCTCCACCGAAGTCCCATTTTGGCAGTGGGGACTCTCCCTGATCCTGCTGGCTGCGGCTGTGGCGACCATCGTCTGGTTGGCCGGAAGGATCTACCGGGTGGGAATCCTGATGAGGGGACAGCGCGCAAGCCTGCCGGAGATCGTTCGCTGGGTCCGTCACGGCTAGCCACCCGGGGGCGTGACGATCGCGCAGGATTTTCGCCTTCTGTCCTCTTCCTCGTTGCGTCCGGGTTCGGTTCGGCGTACGCTGATTCCGTGAAGACGGTGGCCGGTTCCATTCTCTTGTTCGTCCTGGCCACCAGCCCCATGGTCTGGGTGGTTCGAGAAGCGGGGAGCGAGCCGGCGGCTTCGGCCTGTCCGACTCACGGGATCGCCTGCTGCTGTCCGGACGCGTGCCTGAAGCAGTTGAAAACCCCGGACAACGGCCATCCGGCCTGCGCCCGGCCGGCGCGAAAACCGGACCGGGTCCGGTTCGTGTCCGACTGCGGTGCCGAGCCCGACGGTATCGGTTTCATGAATCTGAAGGCCGTCTTCCTCCCTCCGGTCCGGACCGGTTTCGGTGACCTTGACTCCGGTCTTGTCCCGGAGGCTCCCTTGCGAACGCCCCTGATCCCGCCTGTCCCCGACGACCCTCCTCCACGCTCGTTCTCCTGACTCAAGAACAGCAGAACGACGATACGGGTTTCCCGGCCGCCGGCAATGATTCCGTGCGCCTGCCGGGGTTGCCCTGTTTGCTCTGAGCGTGCGACACCACAAGGAGGTTCGTATGCGCCAACTTATTGGAACCGCGGTCTGCCTCCACCTCGCCTGCATGGCGCCGGCGGGAGGGAGGCTGCTGGCCGCGGAAACCGTGCCCGTTGTGTTCGAAGGCCGGGTCGTGGACCCTCACGGCTATCCCATCCCGGGCGCCGAAGTGAATGCCCTCCGTTCCGGAAGACCGTTAGAGGCCCGCTTCACCGATGATCGGGGCGAATTTCGCGTCCGCCTGAAGCCCGGACGCTACTGGTTCAGGGTCCGCGTGCCTGGCTTTCAAACCTATGAACAAGCGTGGGACCTGGGAGATCAGCCTCAGGAACTGCTGTTGCGGTTGGAGGTGGACACGACCGCCCAGCATTTGGAAGTGCGGGCGAGCGTGCCCCGGATGCAGCATGAACTGTCCGTGGGAAGCGGCCAGATCGACCGGCAGGAGAGCCAGGACCTGGCCGAACTCCTCCGGGGCGAGGCGGGAACCGCCGCGGTCCGGCGAGGACCCATCAATCTGGAACCGAACATTCGGGGCCTGCAGGAAAACCAGATCGGCACCTTCGTGGACCGGACCCGGACCTTTGCCGCCGGTCCCGCCCGGATGGACTCGGACATGAGCCACGTGAGCCCCCACGCGGTCCGGTCCATTCGCGTGGTCAAGGGCCCCTACGCCCTGGGATGGGGCGCCGGGGTGCTGAGCGGAATCCAGGTGCAGACCTTCCGGCCCCCCTTCCGCACCGGCGGCAGCCGTTTTCATGGACGGTTCGGGTACCGCTACGGACAGAATGCCGTCAACCAGGACGGCCACGGCCTGTTCTGGGGCGGGAACGAATGGTTTCGGCTCCATCTTCTCTACAACCGGCGGCAGGGGAACGACTACCGGGCAGGCGACGGAAGCCGGGTCCCTGGCGACTACAGTTCGGACGACGTGCATTGGAGCCTGGGATTCAAGCTGTTGCCGGAGCTGGTGCTGGACTACGCGGGCGGCTATCAGGAACAGAATGACATCGACTATCCGGGACGAATCCTGGACGCCAGCTATTTCTACACCCGTTCCAACGCCGTGGGGTTGACCTGGAATCCGGCCGCGGGAGCCCTCTCCGAGATCCGAGGCCAGTTCTACCTGAATCTGAAAGACCACCTGATGAACAACGAGGAGAAGCCGACGGCACGGCCCATGGCCGGCCGGAAGCCACCGTTCGGCCTGCTGGTGGACCTGCCCACGGAGTCGAACACCATCGGCGGGGATTTCTCGGCCCTGATTGAGCGAGGTCTCTGGGATTGGAGGTTCGGCCTGGACTTCTACAACTCAAACCAGACGGCCACGCGGTCCATATTCCGGCGCACTCCCATGGTCCTCCTGTTCCGGGATGTGGTCTGGCCCGATGCCGAACTCAGCGACCAGGGGTTCTACGTTCAGATGGTTCGAGAAGGGGAGCGCACCGAACTGGCGGGAACAGTCCGGCTCGACCGGGTCCAGGCCGTGGCCGGCGCCGTTTCCGACTTCTTCGCCGCCAACTCGCAAGGCGGGCTCGACCAGGGAGAGACGCACGTGAGCGCCGCCCTGAACGGAAGATGGTCCATGGGCCAGGGCGTGTCCCTGACCGCCGGAGCAGGACGCGCGGTGCGAACCGCCACGGTTTTGGAACGCTATTCCGACCGATTCCCGGCCACCAAGTTCCAGATCGCCGCCGAGTTCATGGGCGATCCAGCCCTGAACCCGGAAGAAAGCCTGGAATTCAATCTGGGCAGCAGCCTGGTTCGGGAGACAACCCGCCTGGACCTGGACCTCTTCCACCGCGTGATCGACAACTACATCACCGTGCAGGCCGATCCCTCCCTGCAAAAGCGGCTGCCTTTGAGCCCGCCGGTCGTGTTTCGCTACATCAACGGATCACAAGCCCGTTTCCGCGGAGCCGAAGTGACGCTGGAACAAGAGCTGTCCCCCGTTTTCCGGCTCCGGGGGTTTCTCTCCTATGTCTGGGGAGTGGACGAGCTGTTCGGCGAGCCGATCCTGGGACTGCCCCCGTTGCAGGGACACGCGACTCTGGAGCTGAGCTCGCCGGACCGTCGTTACTGGGTGGATCTGTCAATGACGCTTGTGGCCAGTCAGAACCGGGTGGCCTCCCGGCGGTTCGAGCAGCCGACCGGCGGTTACGCCGTCGCCGATCTGAGAGGACGGGCGTCTCTCGACTCCGGATGGACGCTGAAGGCCGGGGTCGAAAACCTGGGTGATCGCCTCTACAGCAATCACCTGAACTCTCCCAATCCCTTCACCCGCCGCCGCATCCCCGAGATGGGCCGGAATTTCTACCTGGGACTGGAATACGAGTTCTGAGGAGCGGCGACGTGGAGCGGCGGCATTCTTGCCGCCGATGGAGCGGCGACTTTCCTGTCGCCGATGGAGCGGCGACTTTCCTGTCGCCGATGGAGCGGCGGCATTCTTGCCGCCGACCGGGGGGTTAGGGGGGACGGCAGTCCCCCCTATACGCCTTTACTCGGGTCGGGGGACCGGACATCCCCCTCCGCAATTGGGGACTAACAGTCCCCGCTCCAGTCTCCCCTCCTACACGACCTGGCGCGGCTTGAGAAGCTTCTGAAGCCTGGGGCTCTCCTCAAGAATGATGGTCTCGGACCGGTTCGGACCGGTGGAGATGATGGAGATGTCCGCACCGGTGAGTTCGCCAAGCCGATGCAGGTAGGACTTGGCCTTCTCCGGCAGCTTCTCGTAATTCTGGATGTCGGACGTGTCCTGCTGCCAGCCGGGATGGGTCTCGTAAATGGGGCTGACGTCTTCGAGCGCCCCCACGTCGGTGGGAAAACTCGTCATCCGGCTCCCCCGGTAGCGGTACCCGGTGCAGATCCGAAGCTCCTTCAAGTGGTCCAGCACGTCCAATTTGGTGACCACCAGCGTGTCCACGTGGTTGATCAGATTGCTGTACCGGGCCACGACGGCATCGAACCATCCGCAACGCCGGGGCCGCCCCGTGGTGGCGCCGTACTCGACGCCCCGCTCCCGGATCTCCTCTCCCTCCTCACCCTCCAGCTCGGTGGGAAACGGGCCGCCTCCAACCCGGGTCGTATAGGCCTTGGTGATTCCCATCACTCCGTCGATGGCGCCCGGCCCCACGCCGCTGCCGGTGCAAGCTCCGCCGGCCGTGGCATTCGAAGAGGTGACGAACGGGTAGGTGCCGTGATCCACGTCCAGCAGCGTTCCCTGGGCACCCTCGAAGAGGATGTTCTTCCCCCGCCGGATCTCCCGATTCAGATACTCCGCCGTGTCGGTGACATAGGAGGCGATCCGTTCGCCGATGCCCAGATAGGTTTCCTCGATCTCGTCGGTGTCCACCCCGCCGCAGCCGTAGACCCGGTCCAGAATGCGGTTCTTCAAGCCCGCATAGTTCCGGAGCTTCGAGCGAAAGAGCCGGGGTGACAACAGGTCGCCGACCCGGATGCCCCTGCGGGCCATCTTGTCTTCATAACAGGGTCCGATGCCCCGGCTCGTGGTCCCGATCTTCGCTTTGCCCAACCGGCGTTCCTCGGCGCCCTCCAGCAGCCGGTGGTAGGGCATGATCAGGTGTGCCCGGTTGCTGACATGAAGCCTTCCCCGCAGGGAAAATTCCCCCAGCGCCAGCAGTTCCTCTTCCAGAGCCACCGGATCCACGACGACTCCGTTGCCGATGACACAAGCCTTGCCGGGGTGCAGGATCCCGGACGGGATCAGGTGGAGGACATACTTGGCGCCCGCCACCAGAACAGTGTGCCCGGCATTGTGGCCACCCTGGTAACGGGCGACGACGTCGAAATGACGTGTCGTCAGATCGACGATCTTGCCTTTGCCTTCGTCACCCCATTGGGTGCCGACGATCACGACGTTAGCCATAGTACAGGCGAAAAACGGAAAGCCGGTTCAGGGACCTGACCGGATCGGCTGGCATACCGGCTGCAAGCCGAACTGCAGTCAACCTTGAATGGAAAGTTCCTCAACCGGGTCGGTCATCCATCTCCGGACGCGACGACGGCTAGAGCTGGTTCTCGATCAGCCGAGCGATGTTCTCCCGGGACGTGGCGCCAACGACCTGGTCTCTGAGTTCCCCATTCTTGAAGAGCAGCAGCGTCGGAATGCCCCGGATCCCATATTTGGCCGAGGTCTCACGGTTGTCGTCGACGTTGAGCTTGACCACCTTGGCGCGACCGGCAAAGTCCTGGGCAATCTGATCGATGGTGGGAGAGAGCATCCGGCAGGGCGCGCACCAAGCCGCCCAGAAATCCACCAGCACCGGATCGCTCGACTGTAAAACGTCCGTCTCGAAACTCTGATCTGTAACGTCCTGAACCTTGTCGCTCATCCTGTCCTCCTGAAATCTCTATTGAGCGGACGCCCAACGCCGCCGCCGGCCCCGCTTGACCTTCAGAAACCCTTGTTGACTGCCTCTGATTGCGGTGGCGCAGAACCCGGAGCGCCCACCGCGGCACATGTTAACATAGGAGCCTGCGTTGACAGTCGCCGCGGACTGCCTGCGGTCCCACGTATGACTCCGAAATTCCCCCGGGCCAAACGATCCCTGGGGCAACACTTCCTCCACGACGCCGGCTACTGCCGCCGGATGGTCCGGCTGGCGGCGCCGACCGGCCGGGACACCGTCATCGAAATCGGCCCCGGCACCGGCCAGCTCACTCGGCTCATCCTGGAACGGGCCCGCAATGTGGTCGCCATCGAGTTCGACCGGGACCTGGCGGAACATCTCAAGCGCAGTCTCAGGCCCGAGTCCCTGCCGCGGCTGACCCTGATCCAATCGGACGTCCTGGATCTGGATTGGGCCGCCACCTTTCCCGAAGCTCCCGTCAAGCTGGTGGCCAACCTTCCCTACAATATCGCCACCGCCGTACTCACAAAGATGATTCCTTTCGGCCATCGGTTTCACAGCTTCACTTTCATGGTCCAGAAGGAGGTCGCCGAGCGCATTCTGGCCCGGCCCGGCTCCAAGAGCTACGGCTATCTCACCCTGGTGCTCCAACACCGCTTTTCCCGGATTCGCGGCTTCGACGTGCCGGCCGGCGCCTTTGCCCCTCCACCCGAGGTCCGCTCCCACGCCATGCAGTTGATCCCGCGCCCACGGCCGGCCAACCTCCCCTGCCACGACCGATTCCTGCGGCTGATCCGGACCGGATTCAGCCAGCGCAGGAAGACCCTCAGGAACAATCTCCGGAGCTTGTTCGGACCCTGGAAGGGGCGCCTGGAGCCGGCCTTCGAAAACGCCGGAATCGAACCCCGTCAGAGGGCGGAGGAGGTGTCTTTGGAACAGTTTGTGTGTCTGGCACGCATGCTATAGTTGGCCGCCAAATGAGCGGTCGTTTGGAAGTCATCCCCCTGGGAGGGCTGGGCGAATTCGGGATGAACTGTGCCGCCCTCCGGGCCGGAGACGACCTGATTCTGGTCGATGCCGGAATGATGCTTCCGGGCCGTCGCCCGGTGACCAGCCTGGGCGTGGATCTGATGGTCCCCGACATCAGCTTCCTCCTGGAAAACCGGCGCCAGTTGCGGGGCATCGTGTTGACCCACGGCCACGAGGACCACGCCGGGGGCGTCTCCTACATCATCGATCAGCTTCAGGTCCCGGTCTACGCCAACCGGCTGACCTTGGGCATGGTCTCATCGCGGCTCCGGGAGCGGGGACTGGACAAAGAGGCAGACCTTCGATCACTGGAAGCCGATCGTCCCGTGGACCTGGGGGTCTTCCGGGTGGAACCACTCCGGGTCACCCATTCCTTTCCCGAAAGCTTTTGTTTTGCGGTTCGGACTCCCGCGGGCCGGATTGTCTGGACCGGAGACTTCAAGTTCGACCAGACCCCCATCGACGGCCACAGGAGCAACCTGGCGCGACTCGCCGAATTGGGGCAAGAGGGTGTCCTGGCGCTCTTTTCGGACAGCACCAACGCGGACGTCCCGGGTCTTTCTCCTTCCGAGTCTTCCGTTTACGAGCCTCTGGAAAACCTCTTTCGCCAAGCCGACGGCAAGATCATCCTGGCCACCTTCGCCAGCAGCATGCACCGGATCCAAATCGTCCTGGACCTGGCCCGCAAGGTGGGGCGCAAGGTGGTTCCCTTGGGGAGGAGCATGGTCTCCAACATCCGCTTGGCGTCCCGGCTGGGATATCTGAGGACGGATTCGGAAGTCTTGAGGTCGCGGGACGATCTGGCGCGGATACCGTCGGAACGCCTCGTCGTCCTGGCCAGCGGCAGCCAGGGAGAGTCCATGTCGGCCATGAGGCGGTTGGCCGTGGACCAGGTTCCCCAGGTTCGAATCAAGCCCGGAGATCTCGTCCTCCTTTCGTCCCGCATCATTCCCGGAAACGAGAAGGCTATCGGCCAGATGATCAGCCACTTCTACCGCAGAGGAGCCCGCGTGCTGGACTCCCGCCATGAGCCGATCCACGCTTCGGGGCACGGTTACCGGGAAGACCTCAAGCTGATGATCGACCTGACGCGGCCCCGGTTCTTCATTCCCATCCATGGCGAGTTCCGCCAGTTGGCGGCCCACGCCAGCCTGGCCCGGCGCCAGGGGATCCCCCCCGGCCGGGTCCATCTCCTGGAATCCGGAGAAGTCCTGGGCCTGGGTCCCGACAAGGCCGAGATCCTGGGCCGGGTCCCGGCAGGACGCCGCTTTATCGATGAGGGCATCCGGCGGCAGGTGGATCGGGACCTGCTCAGAGACCGCCGTTTTCTGGCCACCGACGGGGTTCTGGTGGTGGGACTTCGGCTGGACCGGATGAGCTGGGAACTCATCGGAGAGCCGGAGTTGATCTCCCGCGGATTCGTTCAACCGGAGGATTCCCAGGACCTGATGCGGGAGACCCGGGCCCGGATCCGCCGACTCGTGTCCGAAACCGGCGCCAACGGGAAACGGGACGAAGGCCTGCTGGAAGAGATGCTGCAGACCGGGTTGAAGCGATTCCTGCGCAAACGCACGAGGAAAAGGCCCTTGATCGTCCCGATGATGCTGGCCCTGTAGCCAGGACGCATCGATCGTCGGAAGGAGTCGCCATGAGCATCCAGGCCTACCAGCGCATTTCGGAATTGGTCGGACTCTCCCTTCTGTTCGGCTCCGCCCTGCTGACCCTGTCCCTCGTGAGCTACGATCCCACCGACGCCTCATACAGCGTCGCCTCGTCCAGCCAGATCTACTCCAATCTGGCGGGCAAGATCGGCGCCTTGAGCTCGGACGTTCTGTACCAACTGCTCGGTTGGTCGGCCCTTTGCGTGCCCATTCCGTTTCTGCTCCTGGGATACCGGTGGCTTCGGAGACGGCGTCTCGAAGACCCCTTCCTGAAGCTGTTTTGCGCCGTATCCGGCCTGATCGCCTTGAGCGCGGCCTTCTCCATCGTTCCTCTGCCCATCCGTCCGGATGTGAACTTTGCTCCCGGCGGGATCCTGGGAGTGATACTGGCGCAATACCTCACCTCCTTGCTGAACGCTCCCGGAGCCCTGCTCCTCCTGGCCACGGTCCTGATTCTATCTCTGGTTGCCGGCACCACTTTTTCCGTGAACCGGTTCCTGGGCTGGATCGGCGACCGCAACTGGAACGTCATTCGGAACGCCTGGGCGAACTATTCCCATTGGACTCATAGCCGGCGCCAAAAAAAGGAAGCGGCGACCTGGAACGAAAAGACGGATTCCCAAGTGGCGCAACCGATGCCGCGGAAGATGACCTGGGACGGGGTCAAGTCCGAAGATGCTCCTCCTCCCGAGAACATCCCGGAAACTATTCCACAAACGGTTTCGCAGACCGTCTCAACGACCCCGCAGGCCATTCCGGCCGCTTTGCCCGAGGCTGCACCGGAGGCCGGACCGGAGGCCGAAGCCTTCGCGGTGCCGGTGGCGGCGGCTCCGGCGGAATCGGCTCCGGTCGACCCGCCCAAGCAGCCCGCGGCTTCCACCTACACGCTCCCTCCTCTGGACTACCTGGAGGAGAACCTGATCAAGCAGGAGATCGACGAGGCCGACCTCATACGAAGAGCCCATATCCTGGCGACCAAGTGCGCCGAGTTCGGGGTCTTGGGCCAAGTGTTGCAAATTCATCCCGGACCGGTGGTCACGACCTTCGAGTTCAAGCCGGATCCGGGCATCAAGTACAGCCGCGTCACCAATCTGTCGGACGATCTCTGTCTGGCTCTGAAGGCCGAGTCGGTCCGCATCGAACGGATCTCGGGAAAGAACACCGTCGGCATCGAAGTCCCGAACTCGGATCGCCAGATCATCCATTTGAGAGAGATCCTCTCGTCCGTCAGCTTCCACCAGATGGAGTCCCCTCTGGCTCTGGGACTCGGGAAAACCATCCATGGCGCCAACTACGTGGCGGACCTTTCGCGAATGCCGCATCTTCTCATTGCCGGGGCCACCGGATCGGGGAAGAGCGTGGCCCTGAACTGCGTCGTCTGCTCCATCCTCTACAAGGCCAGCCCGGAAGAAGTCCGATTCATCATGATCGATCCGAAACGGCTCGAGCTGGGGCTGTACGCCGACATTCCACACTTGATGGCGCCGATCGTCACGGACCCCAAGCAGGCGGCCAACGCCTTGAACTGGGCCGTGGGAGAGATGGAGCAACGGTACCGGACGCTGGCGCACGCCGGTGTTCGCGACATTGGGGAATACAACAAATTGGTGACCGAAAATCCGCACCAGTCGGAAGAGGGTCCCCTTCCCTATGTCGTCGTTATCGTCGACGAGTTGGCCGATCTCATGCTCACCACGGGCAAAGAGGTGGAAACCGCCGTCACTCGACTCGCCCAAATGGCCAGGGCCATCGGGATCCACCTGATTCTCGCCACGCAGCGCCCGTCGGTGGACGTCATCACCGGCCTGATCAAAGCCAATTTCCCCAGCCGGATCTCTTTCCGGGTTTCTTCCAAGATCGACTCCAGGACCATCCTGGACGGCAACGGCGCGGAGCAGCTGCTGGGCATGGGAGACATGCTGGCGCTTTCTCCCGGAACCTCACGGCTGGTTCGCGCCCACGGGGCCTGGGTGAGCGTGAAGGAAATCAATCGCCTGACCTCCTTCATCAAGGACCAGGGCAATCCCGAATACCGTGAGGAGATCCTCGCCAGCGACGAGGAGGAGAACGAACCCGGAGCGGTCGGCGGCGTCTCGCCCGCGGAAGACAGCCTGTTCGATGAGGCCGCCCGGTTGGTGGTGGCGACCGGCAAGGCTTCCACTTCCCTCCTGCAGCGAAGGCTCAGAATCGGGTACGGACGTGCCGCGAGGCTCTTGGACATCATGGAGCACGAGGGCATCATCAGTCCCCCCGACGGAAGCAAGGCCCGTGACATTCTGGTGGCGCCCAACTACTTCGAAGAAGTGGACAACCGGGATTGACAGTCCGTGGTCAACAGCCCGCTTTTGACTCGACACCCTCCCTCCCCGGGGTCACTTTTACTTTTTAAACGTATGCCATAGAATGGTTTCAGTACATGGGTAGATTTCTCCCAGCCGCACTCATACTGTTGCTGGGGAGTCCCTGGGCTAACGCCAACGAGCGGGACCTGCCTCCCCGGTTTCGGGTGGATGTCGACATGGTGGCCCTTAGGGTCACCGTGACCGATCCCTTGAACCGCTATGTGATCGGCCTCGAACCCGAGCACTTCCGAGTCTTCGAACGCAAGGTCGAGCCGTCCCTCATCCACTTCTCCGTCGACAAGGCGCCCATCAGCGTCGGCATCATCCTGGACCGAAGCGGGTCCATGGGCGACAACATGATGAGTGCGCGCAACTCCGTAGTCCGCTTCCTGAAGCAGGGCAACCGCCAGGACGAGTATTTCCTGATCACCTTCAACGACCGGACCTCGGTGGTCCAGGACTTCACCGCGCAGAGCGAGAATGTCCAGAATCAGGTCACCATCTCGAACCCCAAAGGCCGGACCGCTCTCTACGACGCCATCTATCTGGGCTTGGAAAAGATTCGCGATGCGCGCCACGACAAGAAGGCTCTGATCGTGATCACGGACGGGGAAGACAACAGCAGCCGATACACCTTCAGCGAGTTGAAACAATACGTCAAGGAATCGGATGTCCAACTCTACGTGATCGGGGAACGGGGCCGTCTGCCCTATGGCCGGGACATCATCGCCGAGATCATCAGCCTGACCGGCGGCCGGGCGTTCTTTCCCAACAACTTCAAGCAGTTGGACTATTTCGTGGATCTGATCCACACCGAGCTTCGTAATCAGTACCTGTTGGGCTACGTCCCCACGGACCGAACCTTCAACGGTAAATGGCGGAAGATCAAGGTCAAGCTGGATCCCCCCGAAGGACTGCCCAGGCTGATCGTCCGCGCCAAGAAGGGTTATTTCGCTCCCAACAAGTAACCGTTTGCGGGGTCCGGGTCACCGCCATGTTCCTTTCCACTTCGATCAGGGCCGCTCTGGCCGGTCTCCTCTTTCTGAACCCGGCTCTGGCGGCACAATCATCGGGCGGCTCGGACGCCGGACGGGACCGCCCCTTCTTCCGTACTGAAGTCGATCAAGTCGTCCTTTACGCCGCCGTCTATGACGAAGACGGCGAACTGGTTTCGGGACTGACCCCGGAGGACTTCGTGGTTTTGGAAGATGGAGCCGAAGTGGAGATCACCTACTTCGGTCAGGACGACGTTCCCTCCACCAGTGGAATCGTCATGGACAAGAGCGGCAGCATGAGGGCCAAGCAGGATCTGGCCCACCGGGCGACGAAGCTGTTTCTTGCCCTGAGCCATCCGGACAATGAACATTTCCTGATCATGTTCGACGACGACGTGAATCTGGAAGAGGACTTCACCCGGGACCCGGAGGATATCCGGGACATGCTGGACAACACCGTCGTCGGCGGGGGAACCGCCCTCTACGACGCCATTTATCTCGGTCTCGAAAAGGCACAGAACGGGTCCGAAGCCAAGAAGGTGGTGACCGTGTTCACCGACGGTGAGGACAAGGACAGCTACTACCGGCATGAAGAGCTCTTGGAAAAGATCGCCCGGTCCAACGAAGTC
Organism: Candidatus Aminicenantota bacterium; assembly: GCA_026706325.1. Classification (GTDB taxonomy): domain Bacteria; phylum Acidobacteriota; class UBA6911; order RPQK01; family JAJDTT01; genus JAJDTT01. The sequence continues at coordinate 10,054 of JAPOYZ010000256.1, read as the reverse complement.
CAGCTCTACGTGGTGGCCCTGCTGGACCAGTCGTTGAGCCGGGACCGGGGCTTCTTCGGCGTGTTCAAATCCCAGTACGACAAGCTGAGGGCTACGGTCGATGCCATTGCGGGACAGAGCGGAGCCAAAGTCTACTTTCCCGAGGAGCTTTACGAGCTAAATGACGTCTTTCGACGAATCGCCAGCGAGCTCAGGAACCAATACCGGATCGCCTACATCACCCCCAATTCGTTGACCAACGGCGGTTGGCGGACCATTGAGGTCCGACTCCGAAATCCCGGAGAAAAAAAGTTGACGATTCAGGCCAAGAAGGGTTACTTCGGCGGCCCGGAGAAGGCCGGGGAGTGACCAACGGGGGGATGGACATCAAAGCGGATGTCACCTGTGGTTCGCTATTATTGGAACATGTCGAAACACCGGCTCCGGAGTTTGACTTGAACCGGAGCGGCACCTATTCTGAATCGTTATGACCGAGCCCAAGAGCAGTTTCGTCTGGTACAACGGAAAGCTGGTTCCGTGGGAAAAGGCGACTGTTCACGTCATGTCCCATGCCCTTCACTACGGCACCTCGTGGTTCGAGGGGATCCGCTGCTACGAGACTCGCCGCGGTCCCGAGATCTTCCAATTCGGGGAGCACGTTCGGCGCCTCTTCAACTCCTGCAAGATCTACCGGACCGACATCCCTTTTTCTCCGGCCGAAATCGAGGAGGCGATCCTGGAGACGATCCGGGCCAACTCCCTGCGGGCATGCTACATCCGGCCGCTGATCTTCCGCGGCTACGGAGAATTGGGCGTCAACCCCCTCAAGAATCCCATCGACGTGGTCATCCTGGTCTGGGAATGGGGACGTTATCTGGGAGAGGAAGGCCTGGAACAGGGGGTCGACGTCTGTGTCTCCAGTTGGGCCAGGGCCGCTCCCAACACCTTCCCGACCTTGGCCAAGGTGGGCGGCAATTACATCAACAGCACCCTGATCAACATGGAGGCCACCCTCAAGGGTTACACCGAGGGCATCGCGCTCGACACGAACGGCCTGGTGAGCGAGGGCGCGGGAGAGAACATATTCGTGATTCAAGACGGGACGATATCGACGCCTCCGATGGCCAGCGCCATCCTTCCGGGAATCACCCGGGGCGCCGTGATCACGTTGGCCCGGGAACGGGGTTACCCCGTCATTGAAGAGCAGATTTCGCGCGAGCGCCTCTATATCGCCGACGAGGTCTTCCTGACCGGCACGGCAGCCGAGGTCACCCCCGTCCGCTCCGTGGACGGCATCGCCGTGGGCCCGGGGAGACGGGGACCCGTCACCAGCCGGATTCAGGAAGACTTCTTCGACTACGTCGGGGGCGAGGTGGAGGATCGGCACGGCTGGATGACCAGCGTCTATCGGGAGGCTCGCGTCGGAGCATAGCCCGCATTTCTCACCAGGGGCGTGACGACCGCGCAGGATTTTCGCCCCCGGACCCGGCGGGAGCCGGATGATTTCCGAAACGCCTCACCCGTCCCTCCGAACCGTCGCCCTCAACCTGAGAACGCAACCATGAAGACATCCGCGGAAATTCGCACCACCTTTCTGGATTTCTTCCGGGAACAAGGCCATCGCGTCGTCAAGAGCAGTTCCCTGATTCCAGGAGACGATCCGACGCTGCTCTTCACCAACGCCGGGATGAATCAGTTCAAGGAGGTCTTTCTGGGCCTGGAACAAAGGGAGTACAAACGCGCCGTCACCTGTCAGAAATGCATGCGGGTGAGCGGCAAGCACAACGATCTGGACACCGTGGGCCGAACGCCCCTCCACCACACCTTCTTCGAGATGCTGGGGAACTTCTCGTTCGGAGACTACTTCAAGCGAGAGGCCGTCCGGTTCGCCTGGGACTTGTGCACCGAGGTGTACGGCCTCGAGGCCCGCCGGCTCCACGCCACGGTCTACAAGGACGACGACGAAGCCTACGGACTCTGGCGCAAAGACATCGGCGTTCCCCGGGAGCGGGTCTACCGCCTGGGAGAGGAGGACAACTTCTGGGCCATGGGAGACACCGGCCCCTGCGGACCCTGTGCCGAGCTGCACTTCGACCTGGGCGTCAGTCCGCTGGGTCACCGGGACTGCGAGTTGGGATGCGAATGCGGCCGTTACGTGGAGATCTGGAACCTGGTCTTCATGCAGCTCAACCGGGATTCCCAGGGCCGAACCTCTTCCCTGCCCTCACCATCCATCGATACGGGCATGGGCCTGGAACGCATCACGGCGATTCTTCAGGGCGTGACCAGCAACTACGACACCGATCTGTTCCAACCTCTCATCCAGGAGGCCGCGCGCCTCACCTCCAACTCCTATGGAAACGACGAGCGGACGGACGTGAGCCTGCGCATCCTGGCCGACCACAGCCGCGCGTGCGCGTTCCTCATCGGGGACGGGGTCATTCCGGACAACGAGGGCCGCGGCTACGTGCTCAGAAAAATCCTGCGGCGCGCCACTCGCCACGGTCAGTTGCTGGGTAGGGAAGAACCTTTCCTGTTCACTCTGGCCACCCTGGCGGCCGACCTGATGAGCGAGCCCTATCCCGATCTGGAGCCCCAACGGGAGTACCTGGCGCGGGTGGTGCGCTACGAGGAGGAGAAGTTCCGGGCCACGCTCGACCACGGAATGGGCCTGTTCGAAGAGATCGTGGATGGGGTTCGGGGATCGGGTGGCGCAACACTCCCGGGCGAGGATCTGTTCCGGCTCTACGACACCTACGGGTTTCCCCTGGACCTGGCGCGGGACCTGGCCCAGGAGCGCTCCCTGGAGATCGATGAGCCCGGTTTCTTCGCCGAGATGGAGAAGCAGCGGCAGCGGGCCCGCGCCAGTTGGAAAGGGGCGGGCAAGACCTTGCAGCCGGTGCACCAGGAGTTGGCCGGAAAGGGGTACGTAACGGAGTTTACGGGTTACGAGCAACTGGAAGCCGTCCCGGGCTCGGTCCTGGCACTGGTGGGGAACCAGAAAGTGGTTCCGCGGCTGGGACCTGGAGAAGAGGGCGAAGTGGTGCTGGACCGCAGTCCTTTCTATGCCGAAGCGGGAGGCCAGGTCGGAGACCAGGGGACCCTGGAGACCGACTCCGCCCAATTCCGGATCGTCGACACCTACGCTCCAGCCCAGGGCCTGCGCCTCTCCCGCGTCCGTGTCCAACAGGGCGATCTCAAGCCGGGAGACGCCGTTCGCTCCAGTGTGGATCTTCCCCGGCGTCAGGCCACCGCCCGAAACCACACTTCGACACACCTCATGCACGCCGCCTTGCGCCGGATCCTGGGAGTCCACGTCAAGCAGGCCGGATCCCTTGTCGCCCCCGACCGTCTCCGGTTCGACTTCACCCACTTCCGGTCGGTGACGCCGGAGGAGCTTTCCCATGTGGAGGATCTGGTCAACCGGGAAATCCGCCGCGACAGCGGTGTCGACACCCGTGTCCGGAGCCTGGATCAAGCCCTGGAGGAAGGCGCCACCGCACTTTTCGGAGAGAAATACGATTCGCAGGTGCGGGTGGTCTCCATTCCCGATTTCAGCATGGAGCTCTGCGGCGGCACCCACGTGGGAAGGACCGGAGAGATCGGCCTCTTCAAGATCACCGGCGAAGGAAGCGTCTCCGCCGGCGTGCGGAGAATCGAAGCTCTGACGGGGGAGGCGGCCATGTCCCGTTACTCCCGGATGGACGCCGTCGTATCCAGTCTCGCCCGGCGATTGAAGACTCCCATGTCGGACCTGGAAGAGGCGATCCAAAAGTCCCTGGAGGAGCTCAAGCAGGCCCGGAAGCAGGTCGACGCCCTGCAGTTGAAGTTGGCCGGGCAGAAGAGCCTGGACACCCTGGACCGGTCGCGCCGGGTCCGGGGAATTCGCGTCGTGGCCGAAGAGGTGGCGGACCTTGACCGGAGCTCGTTGCGCCGACTGGCCGATCAACTCAAGAACCGGCTCCAGTCGGGGGTCGTGGTACTGGGAACCCCCATCGACGGGAAGGTCAGCCTGATCGCCATGGTCAGCGACGATCTGACCGATCGGATCCAGGCCCAAGTTCTGATCCGCAAGCTGGCCCGGCTGGTGGGAGGAGGCGGAGGCGGACGGCCCGACATGGCCGAAGCCGGAGGCAGGGACGTTTCCAGGCTGGGAGAAGCCCTGGAGCAGACCTACCGGCTGGTGGAAGAGTCGCTGAACTGAAATTCGGGTTACACTAGGTGCGAGAGACTCGAATGGCGGCGACCGGCACAACGCATCGAATCATCCCGATTTCGACTCGGCCATTCCGGCGGCCGCAGCATCCTATCCGGCAAATGATGGTTTTGTTGCTGGTGCTGCTTGTGGCGTCGCCTTCCCTGCTGGCGAACCGAATCCACAGCTATTGGAGAGAAGACGGCGTGCGCGTGCTCACCAACCTGGTCCCGCCCCGGCCGGAACGGCACGGCCTGCGCTTTCGACCCGGCCACGGACCCGGCCTCTATCAATCCACGGTACAGGAAATCTCCCTGCGCTACGGCGTGGACATGGATTTGGTGAACGCCGTCATCCGCGTCGAAAGCAACTTCCGCCCGGAAGCCGTCTCTCCCAAGGGATGCCTGGGACTGATGCAACTGCACCCCGATACGGCTCGCCGGTTCGGCGTCCACGATGTGTTCGATCCGGTCCAGAACATCGAAGGAGGAGTTCGATACCTGGAATTCCTCCTCGACTATTTCCAAGGCGACCTGGAACTGGCTCTCGCGGGATACAACGCGGGAGAGAACGCGGTGATCCGATACGGGGGCGTCCCTCCGTACCCGGAAACCATCGACTACGTGGAAAAGGTCCGGCGGCTCTACGGGTTTGCCTCCGCGCGGGCCCCCGGCGACCGGATCCTTCGCGTGGTCCAACCGAGTGGGCGGGTTCTGCTGACCAACCTCCCCCAATCGAATCCCTATTAGGGCCTGGGGCCCCACCCTCACATTTTCGAAGTTGACAGTCGCAGCGTGTACAATTGCGGATGGTATCAGTCCACCCCGGGGCCAAAGGAGTGTGGCTGTGCTGATCCGATTTCGTCTGCTTCCGGCGCTGTTCCTGGTGGTCGTTGGCGGGTCCCCGATCCTGAGCCAGGACCGCAAGGCCGCTGAATCGGCCTACGCCGAGGCCTTCCGGTTCGGACTCGAGCTGCTGGCCAAACCGGAATCCACGCGGTCGATCCCCGACTACCGGAAGGCCGTCTCGCTCTACCGCCGCGTCGTCGACCTGGATCCGGATCCGGAGATCGCCGCTGATTCCCTCTTCGCCGTCGCAACCCTGTACGACCGCATGGCCGATCGTGCGCCGCAGGGCGAATACCGACAGGAAGCCGTTCGCGCCTATCGCCGCCTGGCCCGGGAACACCCGCGGTCGCGCCATCGCGCTCCCGCCCTCGACCGGGCCAGACAGTTGGAAACGCTGGTCCTCCGAAAGGCCCCGGTTTCCGGAGAGACGCCTCTGGCCGTGGTCTCCGAGATTCGCTACCGCGCCAGCGAGAATTACACCCGGGTCGTCATCCAATTGGACCGGGAGGTGCAGTTCGAAAAACAGGTCCTCCAGTCACCGGACAGGATCTATTTCGACCTTGCGGGAACCCGCCCGGCGCCCGATCTGAATGGACGAACCATCAGCGTGGACGGCGTCTTCATCAAACGGATCCGTGTCGCTAGAAACCGCCCGGAGGTGGTCCGCGTGGTTCTGGACTACAACAAGATCCGCAAACAGACCGTGTTCGCCCTCTTCGAACCGTTTCGCATCGTCATCGATGCCCATGGCCACGGCTCCAGGCGGAAGGCCAAAACGATCCGGGAGTTCAGCACTGCCCGACCGGCTCGTCCGGCCCCTTCGGCCGTTGCGACCCGCAGAAAACCTCCGGAAACGCGGAGGGCCGCCAGACGCGGATCGCAGGAAGACCTCACCCTCACCCGGGTGTTGGGATTGAAGGTGGGACGAGTCGTCGTGGACCCGGGCCATGGCGGTCACGACGCGGGAGCCATCGGTCCCGGAGGCCTGCGGGAGAAGGACCTGGTCCTGAGCATTGCCAAACGCTTGAAGCCGTTATTGGAACAGCGCCTGGGCACCCAAGTGATCATGACCCGGGACGACGACCGTTTCATCCCCCTGGAAGAGCGTACCGCCATCGCCAACCAGCACCAAGCCGATCTCTTCATCTCCATACACGGAAACTCCAGCCGCGGGAGACGGGCCACCGGGGCGGAAACCTTCTACCTGAACTTTGCCCAGTCCGCTTCGGCCCAGGAAGTGGCCACGCGGGAGAACGCCGCATCCCAACGCACGGTCGGAGAGCTCGAAGACCTGGTGCGCCAGATCACCAAGGGAACCCACAACGCCGAGTCGCGTAAACTGGCCGGTGTGGTGCAGGCCAACCTGTTCTCGGGAATCAGGAAGCACCGTCGGCCATTCCTGAACCGCGGCGTCAAGACGGCTCCCTTCATCGTGCTCATGGGAGCGAGCATGCCCAGCATCCTCACCGAGGTCGGATTCATCAGCAATCCGGACGAAGAGAGGTTCCTGACCACTGCCGAGAACCATCAAAGGGTCGCCGAAGCCCTGTTCGAAGGTGTAAAACAGTACCTCAAAGACTTGGCAAACGCCGGCCCCAAGGGAGACGTGGCCGGAATTCAGGTGCGGGACCGGAAGGGTAGCGGGAAGTGAAAGAAGAGGCGTGTGAGCCGTGAAAGTGCCCTTGATCTATGGGTTTGTATTCTCCGCATTCCTGGCGCCGCTCCATTCCCAGGATGCGCCCGGGGGAGTTCAGCGGTATTTGGAACGGTTGTCCGGGTACCGATTCCACCTGCTCGAGAAGTCCGGCGGCTTGGAACGGGCAGCCGGGGATTTTTCGCGGCCCGTGCTGGAGGAATACGCCCTTCAGTCCTATTCCCGGTGGCGCCTCCAGGGGTCCGGCGACTCCTCCCTGGTGATGGAGGTCCACGAGACCCTGCATCAGCAGGGCGCGTTCGGATTGTACCGGCTCGATTCGCTGCTGCGGCCCGGGACCCGGGACCGGCTTGAGTTGCCGGTGGAGAACCGCTACAGAGAAGGGAGTTGTATCTTCTGGCGGGGTCCCTTTCTGTTTCGACTCACCGCCAGGGCGGGACCCCAGGCGCGGGATCGGCTCAAGGCCGCCGTGGCGGCTCTCGTGGAAGCGATCCCCATCGTCAACCTCCATCCCGTGACCGTGCTGCACCTGCCGCGTCAGGACCTGGTCACGGAGTCGGTCGGCATCTACCTGGGGCCGGCGGCCCTGGCCTACAACGATCGCTTCCCCGACCCGCTCATGGACAAGATCGGCTTCCAGGACCGGGTTGAAGTGGCCTTCGCGGACTATGGCCCGGAGGTCGGTTCCCTGTTCCTGCTGGCCTACCCGACGCCGTCCGTGGCGGCCGACTACTTCCTCGAACTGCAGAATTCGTTGCATTCGTTCTTTTCTCCCGACGGCATCTACATCAAACGGAGCGGACTGCTGCTGGCCGTCTTTCTGGGAACGGAATCCCGGGCACAGGCCGTCTTGGGAGAGGTTCAATGGGCGCCGGCGGTGAAATGGGTCCACGACCGGACCGTTCAAGTGGAGCCAGCGGGCGAGGCCCGGAGTTTTCTGGACATGCTGTTGCGAACGGCACTGGCCACTGTCTGCTTCATCGTGGGCAGCCTCGGTTTCGGCTGCCTCCTCGGCTACATCTGGCACCGGATTGACGAACGCTTTCCGGTGTGGTCGTCCAGGAATGACGCCATACACCTGAACCTGTCGGGCGCCGCTCCCACGCGGGACCGCGTCGAGGGGCCATCCTGGCCGGGATTCCGAAAATCATGACCGGCGGGAAGTCAATCCGGCTGGAAAGGATCCTCGAGCTTGTCTACCGTGCGGCTCTGGCGGCGGTGGACCCGGGCCAGACGGTTCGAGACTCCTTGTTTCTGGACGATGAAGTGCTTCGCGTGGGAGACCGGGCCTACCCGCTGCGGGAGTTCCGCAAGATCTTCCTGGCCGGCGCCGGCAAGGCCGCCGTTCCCATGGCCGGCGCCGTCGAGCAGATCCTGGGAGATCGTCTGAACAGCGGTCTGGTGGTGGTCAAGTACGGGCACGGCGGCGTCCTGGACAGAACCCGGGTGCTGGAGGCCGGGCACCCCGAACCGGATGAGAACGGCGTTGCCGCGACGTCCCGGATCCTGGAGTTCCTGGACCGGAACCTGACGTCCCAGGACCTTCTCCTGGTGCTCATCTCGGGGGGCGGTTCGGCCCTGACCCCCTGCCCCGTCCCGGGAATCACGCTTTCCGACAAGCAGGCGGCCACCTCGGTCCTCTTGAACTCGGGCGCCACCATCCATGAGATCAACGCGATTCGGAAGCACCTGAGCCGATTCAAGGGAGGCCGCCTGTTGCGGCACACCCACGGCGCCCAGGTGGTCTCCCTGCTCCTCTCCGACGTGGTCGGGGACGACGTGAGCAGCATCGCCTCGGGACCCACCGTGCCGGATCCCACCCGCTTCGAAGACTGTCTGGGAATCCTGACGCAGTACGGGATCCGGACCGCCGTGCCCGATCCCGTGCTGCAGTATCTGCAGGAGGGCGCCGCCGGTGGAGTGGACGCCCCGCGGGAAACCCCCAAAGAGAACGACCCGGCCTTCGTGAAGGTCCAGAACCGCGTGGTGGGAAGCAACATCCTGGCGCTGAAGGCGGCGGCAGACGAATCCCGCCGCCTGGGCTTCGCACCCCTGATCCTCTCTTCGTCCGTCTACGGCAACACGGAGGACGTGGCCAAGGTCCACGTGGGCATCGCCCGGGAAGTGCTCCAGAGCGGCCACCCGGTCGCCCCACCCTGTTGCATCATCTCCGGAGGCGAGACCACGGTCAGAGTCACCGGATCGGGAAAAGGCGGCAGGAACCAGGAGTTCGCCCTCTGGTGCGCCCGCGAAATGGAGAGTTGGGGAAACGAGCCGCTGCTCATCGCCTCCATCGGTTCGGACGGCAACGACGGTCCCACCGACGCCGCCGGGGCCTGGGCCACACCGGAAACCGCACGACGGTCCCGTTCGCTGGGACTCGATCCGGATTCCTACCTGGGCGACAACGACTCCTACCACTTTTTCGAGAAGCTGGGCGACCTCATCATCACCGGCCCCACCCAGACCAATGTGATGGACCTCCGGTTCATTCTGGTCGGAAGCTAGAAACCGCGGGCCTCGCCCCAGAGGCGAGGGTCGGCCACACCTTCCCGCAGGCCGCTGACGGGGTCCACCCGGATGCAGTGGGCATCGCCGATCCGGCCGCGATAGACCACCTCGTGTCCCAGGGATTCCAACTCGGCTTCGACCTCTCGGGACAGGGCGCCGGTTTCGGCCACGATCCGGTCGGGCATCCACTGGTGGTGGATCCGGGGCTCATCGACCGCCGCGTACAGATCCATCTCCTGGTCCAACACGTTGAGAATGATCTGCAGAACCGTGTTGATGATGGTGGGTCCGCCGGGACTCCCCAGAACCAGCAGGACCTTGCCGTCCTGCTTGACGAGGGTGGGCGTCATGGCGCTCAGCGGCCGCTTTCCGGGAGCGATGGCATTGGCCTCGCCCTGGAGCAGCCCGAACATGTTGGGGACTCCCGGGCGGGAGGTGAAGTCGTCCATTTCGTTGTTCAGCAGGAACCCGGCTCCCTTGACGGTGGCGCCGGAACCGAAATTGCCATTGATGGTGGTGGTGATGGCCACCGCGCTCCCCGCGGGATCCACCACCGAGAGATGCGTGGTCTGCGGCGACTCCTCGGCAAACGGACCCGCGGCAACCTGGCTGCTCTCCGTAGCGGCCGTCTCGTCCAGATCCTCCAACCTTTCCCGGGCATGTTTCCGGGACAGGAGACGATCGACGGGCACCTCGGCGAAATCCGCGTCCCCCATGGTCGCGGCCCGGTCGGCGAAGGCACGGCGCATGATTTCCGCCAACAGGTGGAGCCGCCCGGTGGTCTCCTGCCGGCGACCCGCCAACTCCAGCATGTTCAGCATCTCGATGAGGATCACGCCCCCGGAGCTGGGAGGACCCATGGACACG
>JAPOYZ010000336.1:3403-3997 GCA_026706325.1 Candidatus Aminicenantota bacterium | reverse complement strand
GCCTGCCTGGAACGGACCGTGGAGGCTTTGATCCGGGACTCGAGCCCCTGACGGGTCCGAAGCGGCCATCCTCCGGAAGACCGGCCCGATCCTGCCGCACGGCGAGGGGCGGGACCCGTTCTACCCGGTGCCGATGGCGGCCAGGATGCCCTCCAGCGCCCGGTTCACTGCGGACTTGCTGTGGGCCTCAAGGGAGTCGTCGTAGTCGGTGAGCCGGGCCAGCACCAGATCGCGGGACGGAATCACCACGGTGCTCTGTCCGCCGGCACCGGCCGCGTAGTAGGCGTCTTCGGGCGCGGCCCAGTTTCCCTTGGTGTTGACCCACCACATGCCCCCGTACCGGGCCACGCTCTCGCCCCGGTTCTCTTCGTTCATCCAGGCCGGGGCCGGGGTTCGCACGAAGTCGACGAACTCCTCGGAGAGGAGCCGCTCCCCCTGCCACATGCCGCGCTGCAGATAGAGCAGGCCGATCCGGGCCCAATCCCGCGGCGTTCCGTGCTCATAGCCGGACAGCACGAAATTGCCGTGGGGGTCGGTATCCAGGACCATGCGCCGGATCCCGATTTTGTCGAAGAGTTCCCGCTGGGGGTAGGT
>JAPOYZ010000336.1:0-3393 GCA_026706325.1 Candidatus Aminicenantota bacterium | reverse complement strand
GCGCTGGCCCTGGACGATCCGCGTGACGATGTAGCCCAGGGTCAGGGGATCGCAGTTGCGGTAGCGGCCCACCGTGTTGGGCGGGAACTGGAGGGGGCGGCTCACCACGTAGCGAAAGACGTCGATGGCGCCCACATAAGGGTAGTAGTGATCCGGGTATTGGGGACCCACCTCCAAGCGCCCTTCCGGACTCTTCACCAACCTCTCGTAGAGTGTGAACTCGAGTCCGCTGGACATCCGCATCAGGTCGGCAATGGTGATCTTGGACCGTTCGTCGCCGGGACCCTGCCACTCGGGGACGGGAGCCGGGTCTTGCAGTTTCAACAGGCCCTCCTGCTCAAGGCGCCCGATGAGCGTCCCGGTCAGGCTCTTGCCCTGGGACCAGCTCTCCATCAGCGTGTCCTTGGTGATGCCTTCGGCGTAGCGTTCGGCCACGAGCCGGCCCTTGTAGACCACCACCAGCCCGGCGGTTCGGGACGGCGGCTCGAAGGCCACCTCCACCGCCGCCTTCAGCTTCTCCTCGTCGACTTCAGGGGGCAGCGGTTCGTCCGGCAGGAGGTCGCCCATGGGCCAGGGCAGGGTTTCCCCATCGGGAAGAGAGGTTCGAACGGCAACCGGATCGAAATAGATGCCGTCGTGGTCCTCGGGATGGATGATGCAACCCTGATCGCCGTAGAGCCTGGCCGTCCGCGTGAGGGTGCCGCGCAAAGTGGCCCGCACCAAGCGGTTCTCATGGTCGATGGACTCGGTGACCTGGGCCATGTCCTCGGCCGGGAGGCGCACCAGCGCCCGCGTGACCCTCCGGCTGTGTTCGATGGCTACGCCGTCTTCCATCTCCGAGACGAAGACCGACGAGCAGAGCAGCTTGGCGTAACCCGCCACGCCCAGGCTGCCGATGTCCTGGTCCTTGGCTTCCGGAATCGGTTCGGCCCCAGGGTCCCCGCCGGCGCCGGTGCAGGAGGCGCCGGGAACCAGACCGACCGCCAGTACCAAAAGGACCGAACCCAAAGAGAAAAAGGAACGACACGGGGAAAGGGGATACTGCTCAGGCATGCGGCGAAGTCTACTACGGTCCTGCCGCTCAAGTCCCGCCCGGTTGCCAAGTCAGCGGTCTCCGGAAGATGGCAAATCCCGGGCGACGGGACGAAACGAGAACCAGCGGGCCACGGAATCCGCCGGCACCCGGCGGGATGCCCGCACCCACTGCCGTTTCCGGCGGAACCGGTTCCTGAGCCTCCACACCTGGCCGTAGGCGCCCAGCGAAGACCGCTCCCGCAAGAGGACGTACCCGACGATCCCCAGATCCCGAATCCACATGTAGGGGAAGCACCTGCGCCGCACCGCCGGGTCCAGGTTCTTGATCCGCATCAGGTACCGGTTCTTGAGCGAGTGGTAGTTGATGTGGGAGGCGAGGCGCGCGCGGCGGGAGGGGAGCACCCGTCTCAGGTGCAGGCCTTGGGCAGCCGGTTCGTAGAGAGCCCGCCATCCCCGGAGTTGAGCCCTCCAGGCCAGGTCGGCGTCCTCCCGGTAGGCGAAGAAGTCCTCATCCAGGTACTCGTCCCCGTAGCGGATGTCCTCCAGCATTTCGCGGGTGCACATGAGGGCCGCGCCGCTGATTCCGAACACGAGTTGGCGGCGGTCGTACTGGCCCCGGTCCGGTTGCTGGCTGCCCCGGTCGAAATGCCGCTGAGTCGGAGTGAAATAGATGCCGGTGGTGTCCAGCACCGGGCATCCATCCTCATGAACGGTCCGGTTTTCGGCGTCCATGCGAAACAACTTCCCCCCCGCCATTCCTACCCGCTGCACGCCGGCCATGGATGCCATGAGCGTCTTCAGGTACCCCTGGGAGAGAATGACGTCGGGATTCAGGATGAGGACGTGCTCGAACCCGCCCTGGCGAAGGTGGAAGTTGTGACCGTAGCTGAATCCCCGGTTCTTGTTGGAGCGGTGCAGCCGCGCCCCATGGCTCAGAGCCACCCGGCAGCTCTGGTCTTGGGAAGCGTTGTCGTAGACACAGATCCGGACGGGCACGTCCTGCTCCCGCACGGAGCGCAGACAGGCGTCCAGGTGCGCCTCGCTGTCGTAGGTGACGATGCTGACCAGGACGGGGCGAGTTTGAACTCTTCCAGTATCATTTCGTCCAGACATCGTTTTCGAGAACGACCTTTGTTAGGGACTGGTTCATTGAAACCATGTGTGTGACGTAAACGACCACGGAATCCTTAGCCAATGGCCCCACACCCAGGCAGCTACGTCCACCCAACCGGGACAAGTGCCCGGGCACCCCGCCATTCTTCAACTATTGAGGTCTGAAACCAATGTTCATCAAGATGGGCGTGATCTAGGACGATGAGTTGAAAGCCATCACCGAGTTCCCCGCTCGCTGTGTGCAAGAGTTCAAATAGATTGTGCACAGCACGTCGATCTGCATCCTCGAGTATGTCGATAGCTCCACTCTGATCAGCTTCTGGCGGATAATGTGCCTGTGATGGCTGATCGAAAATTAGAACTCCGGGGACCGGACGGCGCTGCGCCCGGAACCAATGGTGCAATGCGAGGAATGTAGCAACATGGTACCCGATCCAGTTTTCTGCGCTTCCAATCCGATCAAGAGTAATCGGACCTATGGCGGTATCAGCGACAACAGACAGTCTCCTTAGATCGATTCGAATACCCCGTTCCGCGTGCTCAAGGTCAAGATCCTTAGCATACCGAGTCATATCTTTGGCGATAAGGTTTAAAAAACTAAAGACCCTTTCGCGTACACGGCTGGCGTTCACTCGATCAGTGAGTACGGCTACTCGTTGTTCGGCATTTGCAATGCGATCGTCAAGATCATCAAACTCATCCGACTCTCTTGTTTCCTCAAGGAAAGCAGTAATGCGCCCGACAACTCGCGCACGTTCTATGACTTGGTCTCGTAGGATACGAGCCCTCTCATCATCAGCGTAGGCCCGTTCGAGATTTCTCTGAGTTTCAACGATCGCTTCCTGAATATCATTGCGGTTCTTGCTGAGCACATCTAGGCGCCGTTGAAGATGGGGACTCTCGCTAGCTACAGCCTCCAACTGTCTGTCGAGGTACTCAAGAGTAGTGGAAAGATCTGTCGCCGCTGGCGGTGGAGTCTCAAGGATTGTTTCACAAAGAGGACATATGTCGTCTCCATCGGGCTCACCCCGATACAGACCAAGCGTACTAAGTCGTGCATGTTGCTCATTGACTTCTGTAGCAAAACTTGTCTGTGCCCCGATAAAATGTCGAGTCGCCTGCAGGTCATTCTGAACTTCACGCAGTTGTTGATTTAGGGTCTCAATTGAATTTTCAAGACGTAGAATCAGTTCACCAGTACCATGTACAATCGTCGGTGCCCTAAAGTCTCTCGAAACAACGCGC
>JAPOYZ010000373.1 GCA_026706325.1 Candidatus Aminicenantota bacterium | reverse complement strand
CTGCTTCGTCTGCACCCGTTGTCAGTCGCCGAGCTGGGGATCGAGTCCGCGGATGACTTCGAACAGTTGCTGATGCTGGGCGGATTTCCCGAACCGTTCTTTTCGGGTTCGGAGGTGCAAGCACGGCGCTGGTCGCGCGAATATCGGAATCTGCTGGTCCGCGAAGAGATCAGGGATCTGGAACGGATCCAGGATCTGGGAAACCTCGAACTGCTTGTCATGAGCCTGCCGGAACGGGTCGGATCACTGCTGTCGCTCAACGCGCTTCGCGAAGATCTGCAGGTGAGCCACAAGGCGGTCCGCAATTGGATGGCCGCACTGGAACGGCTCTACGCCCTGTTTCGGATTTCTCCGTTCGGCAGCCCCAAGATCAGGGCGATCAAGAAGGCGCAGAAGCACTACCATTTTGATTGGTCGCTGGTTCCCCAACCCGGTCCGCGGCTCGAGAACCTGGTCGCCGGGCATCTGTTGAAGTGGGTCCACTATCGCCAGGACGCCGAGGGGCTTGACCTCGACCTCCAGTTTTTCCGCGATACCGATGGGCGCGAGGTGGACTTCATTGTCACCGACCGCAGGCGGCCTGTACTGGCGGTCGAATGCAAGATTTCCCAGTCGAGGCCGGACCGAAATCTTCGTTACTGGAAAAAACGGTTTCCGGAATGCGAGACGTGGCTGGTGACGGCACAAGAGGGACGGGAATTCGTAACGGCGGATGGAATTCGCGTTTGCCACGCACTCCGGTTTCTCAGTCGACTCATCTGATGGGGTCGATGGGTGTAGAACCCTTCACCGTGCAGAATAGAGGCGCAATCCGCGGGGCCGCCGGGTCTTTTCGACCGTCTCCGCTCAACTCCGCACGAATTGGGACTGTCTTGGCGCCTGGTAACGGATCGACAAGTGGGGTGTCTCAAGGGTCTTGCCGCCTTGGGCGAGGGACCGGACCCCGGCCTCGACCAAACCGGTGGTCAGCAGAGTTCGTTCCGCCGGATAGGGGGCTTCGCCGGTCAGGACCATCTCCTCCACCTTGGACATCTGGGCTGCGAAATGAACCACGTTGGGCACCGGCGACAGGTAGAACAGCGTGGAGAGAGGCTCGGAGCGATCCTTGAGGCGCGCGGCGAAGGTGAAGTCTTCCACCAGGCCGTTCAGCAGGAACATCGTCCCTTTCAATCCATCGTTGTGTTGGTACCGGTACACGACCGGTTCTTTCACCCATTGCCGGATCTGCTCCGGGGTGGGATACCGGTGGTTCATGTTCTCCGGCTGAGTGAGCTTGTGGCTGCGACAGAGGCACGCCCGGAACAGTTGCGGGTCCCAGCCGCCACGGTCGAAGGAACCTTTTTCCATGGCAGCCCAAGCGGGATCGCCCCGCAGCGCCTGGAGCCAGGCGACTCCGGTCTCCCCTCCCCGGCGGCGCTCCGCCATGCACTGAATCGTCTCCAGGGCGTGGATGTCGTAGCTGTCCACCCCGCCCGAGGACACGCACATCACTTCCTCGACCTCGGCGCCGTAGGGCATGTCGATGTCGGGCATTCTCCAGGTCACGGGCAAAGATGAGCCGGCCAGAAACGGAAACTCCATGGATCGGGCCGTGTCGACCATCTCCTTGGCCCAATCCCATCTCCAGGAAAGATGTTTGTCATTGAAGACGGGCACCGTGCGGCCATCCTGCTTGAAGACATCGACCACCTCCTTGAAGAACTCGTAGCGGGGGTAGAGCTTCTGGCCCAACTCGTTGACCGGGTATCGGCCGTGTTCGCCGATGATGAGGACCACGTCGACATCCAACTTGTCCCCGCCGCAGCGAAGCGTCTCGGCGATTGTGGGATAGATGGGAAAACCGAATTCCCGTGCGCGGTCGCGGCTCAGGTCGTTCTCGGGCGTCTGGTCGACGTAGGCCGATACGAGCCGGATGGGGGACTGGTGCCAACGCCCCTCCACGGGGTAACCTGCAAGAAAACGTTGACCCGTGTGCCAGGCATGAGAATAGCGCCGCCACTCGGTGGCCACCACTGCCAGGCGCTTCGGTTTTGCATGGCCTTGTCCAAGGAGAGGAACGGCCGCCAAGCTGCCCCCGAGGGCGCCGATAAACGTGCGTCGGTGGATCATCGCAGATCTCCTTCAGTCCAATCGTTATTCGTTCTTCCAGAGGCGTGACCTAAGGTCCGTCCGAAAGTAGATTTGTCAGAAGACCTTCGAGGCGAGGAGGATGCCGACCACTCCGGCACCTTGTATCCACAGAGCCCGGAAAAGTTCGCCCCTGAGCTCGCCCATATCGGCGCGCAATTCCGCTCCCATGGCCGCGATCTCGGAGCGCAACAACGCCGAACTGGCCTCGATTTCGGAACGCAATGCTGCCGTATCGTCCGCGATTTCAGAACGCAACGCCGCCGTATTGTCCGCGATCTCGGAACGCAACGCCGTCGAATTGGCCTCCAGGTCGGAACGCAACGCTGCCGTACTGGTTTCCAGGTCGGAGCGCAACGCTGCCACATTCGAGTCCAGGTCCCGTTTCGTGGCGGCGGTGTCCCGACTCTCCTGAATAGCGAAAACGATCGCCTCGGCCTGTTTGGTTGCGATTCCGGTGGCTTCAAGTCTGCGGGCGGTGGCCAAGGAGTCGAATGGAGTGCTCATCTGTGTATCTCCCAAATCATGGCTGAATGGAGTATTGACTTCAATACAGATAACGAGTCCGGGGGTGTTTCCGTGAATGGCAAGCTATGGACTCGTGCAGGAAAGCGGGACTGCTCATTGTCCGGGAGGACCCCTCGCGCCTGCAACCGCGGTGCCGAGTGGGTGTGATTCCGGCGTCCTTCCCCGCCGGCAGCGGACGACTCCCGGGCTGTGGACTCGATACCTTCGAGCCTCTACCATTACTGACCGTACCAAGAGTCTCCGTGGCATCCGGATGGCGCTGGAGCGCGTTGGCAAGCGGAAAGGGCGGCCGCGGGATTCGCTGCCGTTTCCGCTTGGTCGCGGGACTCTGACCACGGGTTGAAATCGCCGACAAGGAGAACTTCATGCCAGGAACTTCATGGACGGAGGAGTCGTTTTCGGGCCTCAGATGGCGTCTGGCGGGACCGTTCCGCGGGGGACGGGTGGTGGCGGTGGCCGGCCACCCCACCGACCCCATGGTCTTCTACTTCGGCGCCGTAGCCGGCGGCGTCTGGAAGACGGAAGATGGCGGCACCTACTGGGAAAACATCTCGGACGGCTTTTTCAATACCTCATCCATCGGCGCCCTGGCCGTCTCCCCGTCCGACCCCAACGTGATCTACGCCGGGACCGGAGAGACCACCATCCGCACCGACGTCTCCTACGGCGACGGGGTCTACCGCTCCACCGACGGCGGCAAGACCTGGACACACCTGGGGCTGGAGGAGACCCGGCATATCGGAGAGATTCGAATCCACCCCGAGGACCCGGATCTGGTCTATGTGGCCGCTTTGGGGCACGCCTTCGGCCCCAATCCCGAGCGAGGGGTCTATCGCAGCCGGGACGGCGGCGCCAACTGGGAGCGCGTGCTGTTTCAAAGTCCCCGCGCAGGAGCGGTGGATCTGGCCATGGATGCGGCCAATCCCAGGATCCTTTTCGCCACCGTCTGGCAGACCCATCGCCACTTCTGGGAGCTCTCCAGCGGCGGCCCCGACAGCACCATCTACCGCTCCACCGACGGCGGAGACACCTGGACCGACATCGGTCGGAACAAGGGCCTGCCGAAGGGTATTCTGGGAAAGATCGGGATCACCGTCAGCCCGGCCCGGCCGCAACGGGTCTGGGCCATCATCGAGGCTGAAAAAGCCGGCGTCTACCGCTCCGACGACGGCGGGGACACCTGGGAGCGGCTCAACAGCTCCCGGGACCTGCTGAACCGTCCCTGGTACTACCTTCACATCTTCGCGGACCCGCAGGATCCGGAGACGGTCTGGGTCACGAATCTCAGCACCTGGAAGTCGACGGATGGGGGACGAAACTTCTCCCGGATCTCCACCCCCCACGGCGACGACCACG
>JAPOYZ010000165.1 GCA_026706325.1 Candidatus Aminicenantota bacterium | reverse complement strand
GGCGACTTCTCCACCGGGGGAGGACATTCGTAGATAGACGTAGTTGTCGTTAGCGACAATAGCCGTCTCAACTTCGTGTACCATTTTGTTAACGGTCTCAGGGGTGATCGACCCCATGAACGTATGCACGGTGATATCAAGTTTCTCTTCTACCACGGACAATTCTCCTGGTTTTGGATCCGCCCGATTGGGGAGAGAGCGGATTCAGTATTTTGTACACAGGGCGTGTTTTGGCAACACTCCCCCTACAAGTGAACGCGCTGCCCAACACGCTCCGCTAATTATAGATTTTCGGTCTGACAAGATTTTTGGACTGAGCATCCAGACCCAGACTGAGCATCCAGATCTAGTCGTGCCCACGCCCGACTTGCCGGTATCCTGCATTTCCTTCTAATAAGATTGCGTTCCGACGAGTGCAAGGTAGATTTGGACTTTTTCACAAAATCCCCTAAATTGGGCCCACTCGTACCGTTGTCGCAGCCTCTGGACTCGCCGCCCAAGCTGGGCGCCGGCCCCACCCGGAACACCGCTTGGGCCAGCGGAAAGGACGACTTCGGAAGTCCAGAGCATAATCCGGTTCGGACGACGGCCGCCGTCTCGATGGGACTCGCCGTCTTGATCTGGCTGGTCTCCTGGCCCGCGGGATTCTCTGGAGCAGCGACACGGGCCGAATGGACCCACCCCAAGGCTCAACAACTGGTCACGGACCGTGACGGGCCCTTCGTGTTGCTGGACGACGGCCGGCTCATGACGGTCGAGGGCAACGAGGCGCACTTCTCCCGTGACGAGGGGCGGACCTGGAGTTCCAAGGGTCCCGTATTGCAGGAACGGGATCCACGAATACATCGGGAATGGCGGGTCCTGCGCAAGACCCGGAAGGGCGCCATCGTGCTGGTGTTCCTGGACACCAAGACCCGGAAATGGGGCTGGAACAACGAGACCCACGAACCGGACCCCGGTGTTTTCAACGAGGTCTGGTCCGTGCGCAGTCTGGATGACGGGGAAAGTTGGATCGATGCCCAGCTCCTCTCCCGGGAATACTGCGGGGCCATGGTCGATATCCTGGAGACCAGCTCCGGCCGGGTGGTGGTTCCCGTGATGAAGGTCCTTCGCAATCCGGGGCGCCACGCCTTCGTGTTCTACTTCTCCGACGACGCGGGCCGCACCTGGGCCCGGAGCAACCTCATCGATCTGGGTGGACACGGGCATCACGACGGGGCCATCGAGCCGACTCTGGTCCAACTCCGGGACGGCCGCCTCTGGACTCTGATCCGCACCAACTGGGACCGCTTCTGGGAGGCGTTCTCCCAGGACGAGGGCCGTTCCTGGCGGGTGATCCGGCCCAGCGGCATCGACGCCAGCAGCGCCCCGGGCCACCTGATCCGTTTGTCCAGCGGCCGTCTCGTACTGGCCTGGAACCGTCTCCATCCGGAGGGGTTGACGCTCCAGGAGTGGAACCGCAGGCCCGGAGCGCGCAGGGAATTTCCCTATTCCCGCATTCCCGGCAGTTCGCAGCGGGAAGAGCTGTCCATCGCCTTCTCGGAAGACGACGGCAAGACCTGGACCCGCCCCCAGGTGGTGGCCCGGCAGCCCGGTGGGTGGCTCTCCTACCCTTGCCTTTTCGAACGCCGGACCGGCGAGATCTGGCTGACGACCCACTATGCGGGGATTCGCACCGGCGGCAGGAGGGAGATCATTGCCAGCGTGCGGCTGCGGCTGATGGAGTCGGATTTCGCTGGAGAATGAATTATCGGAGAGCGTCTGTCCCCGGACGGGTGCGCTCGTGGTCCTTGTTCCTCAGCTTGGGGAATTCGCGCCCAACTCCTCCAGGTACCACTGGCAGAACCGGTCCACCGTCTCCTCGGCGGTGCTGTAGATTCCCGGACGGTAGTACCGGCTGTTGACGCCGGCCTGGTTGTTCTCGCAGATCTCCTTGTCCTCTTCCAACGTCTTGAGCCACAGCCAGGTCACCTCGTCCGGATCGTAGTCGACGCCCTCGACGGCGTCGGGATTCACGAGCCAGGTGAGTTCCACCTCGGTCTCCTGGGCTGAGAGGGGCGTGAACCGGGTCGCCATTCCGTAGTCGTTGGTGGCGACGAGCCAGTTGATGGGAAAGAACATGATGGAGGAGACACCCCCGTCGTAGGCGTCGTAGTCCCCCATGAGGGGAGCCAAGGGTTG
This sequence comes from Candidatus Aminicenantota bacterium, assembly GCA_026706325.1. Taxonomy (GTDB): domain Bacteria; phylum Acidobacteriota; class UBA6911; order RPQK01; family JAJDTT01; genus JAJDTT01. The sequence goes on along the minus strand of JAPOYZ010000165.1, from coordinate 1,836 downwards.
CCCGGTCCGGCTTTGGGTCAGAAACCCCGGACGGATGGGTCGGCGCCCCCCGTGCTGCCGGATTCCCGTGCCTCGGTCGAACGGCTCCGGATCGTGATCCGTGCGGCAGATCTCCTTCTTCCACCGGGAGGTGTAGCGGTCCAGCTCCTCGCCGAAGCGCTTCGATTCGCCGGCCCGCACGTAGCTCATGACGGAGGTCAGCTCGGGATGCGTGTGAAGGCAGTGATAGCACTCGAAGAAGTTCTCGGCCACCAACTTCCAGTTGGCGCGGATGACGTGACTAATGCGCGAACAGATCTTGGCTGCCGGCCATCCATGGGGAGAAAAGAGGTTCGAGATGTCCCGGGCGAGGGGATCGAACGGCGGGGCCGCCTCGGCCAGGCAGATGAAGATCAGTCCTTCGACGACGCGGACATGGCAACGGTGCAGAGGGAAATCCTTGCGATCGAAGCCGTCGGGCATGTGCCGGGCGGAGAGCAGGGACCCGTCCAATCCGTAGGTCCACGAGTGGTAGGGACAGACGAAACGCCGGACCGAACCCTCCTCCTCCAGGCAGATCCTGGATCCGCGATGCCGGCAGACATTGAGCAGGGCGCGGATCTCGCCGTCCCGGTCCCGGACGATCACCACCGACTCGCCGCCCAGAGAGTAGAGGAAATAGTCGCCGGCGGCCGGCAGCCGGCTCACGTGGCCCACGATCTGCCAATGGCGCAGGTGGATCCGCTCCATGTCCAGCTCGAAGATCCGCGATGAGTTGTAAAACGGCTGCTCCAGGGTGAGTCCGGGTCTGCGGGAGCCGATCAACTGCGACAAGGAAGAGCCGTTGCCGTCTGTGTTCATCATGGCTGTTTCACGTTCGTTTCGAACCAGACCCGGAAGCTGCGGTTCATTCTCCCAGCAGCTTCGCCATCAGGAACTCCATTGCGTTCGTGTACCGGGGCGACTTCGATACCCCTTCGATCAGCAAGTGGCACTCGTGTCCCAGGCGGTCCGATTTCTCCTTCACCTTGATCCCGTACACGGGGTGATGAATACCGTGTCCCGCGTCCTCCGAGGGGAGCGTCATGTTGCTTCCATAGGTCATCAGCAACGGGGGATCGTCGTCGGTCAGATGATTGTAGGGCGAGAACTCGATGTAAAGCGGCCGGTGTTTCTCGTAATTCGCCAGGGCCGCTTCGATGGTCTTCTCGCCCACAGCCATGTTGATCATGCGATGCTTCAGGACATTGGGTCCCAACCAGGGCTCGATCACCTTGGGGTCGATGGACGTCTGTCCGCCGTGAACTGCCGCCGCCGTCACCCGGGTCGACTCGCGGAGCACGGGGTCGGCGGCTTGGGGGTCCGCCAGATCTTCGTGCAGCAGGAGCCACATGGAAGTGCACGCTCCCGCGCTGCTTCCGGTCAAAGCGATGCGACGCTTGTCGAGGTTCCACTCCGAGGCCTTCCAGCGCAGAAACTGGATGGCCCGGGCCGCATCGTGAACCGGAGCCGGAAGGGGTGACCCGGGGGTCAGGCGGTAGTTGACGGCGGCGTAGGAGATGCCCCGTTTGAGATACAGCCGGAAATCCAAAATGTGCCGGGTCTTGTCGCCGCCGGTCCAACCTCCGCCGTGAATGAAGACCAGGAGGGGGCGGGGACCCTGTCCCTCCGCCTTCCAGAAATCCAGCCGGTTGCGCGCGTGCGGTCCGTAGGCCACGTCCGCACGGGTCGGCGCCGGCGGGGTCCAGGCACCGGCCAACATCGAAGTGCACCCCGCCAAGCTCGCCAGCAGGAGCCAGAGAGTTCTCATTTCGGTTTCCTCTTCCCAAGCACGCTTATCATGAGACTCGGTTTCAC
>JAPOYZ010000126.1 GCA_026706325.1 Candidatus Aminicenantota bacterium | reverse complement strand
CAGTTCACGCCGTGGGGCCTGAGCGGCGGCTACTACTACGCCCGCCTCAACTACTCGTGGGGGAGCAGTCTTTAGGCTGGTGTCGAAGCGCCGACCGGCATCACAATCCGCAAACTCGACGATGGACTGGAGACAAACCTCATCCCGGTTGTCATTCGGGCCCGCTCGTGGATTCAGTGACTGGTTTCATGGACCTAACCAATGTTCCACCGGCCTGGACAGGAAATCCGCCACGGCAATGCCGTCCCATCCGATCAACAGGTGTTGAGTGGGCCGAAAAACTTTGGCGAAGGCGGCCATTCCCGGTAGTGACTGGCGGCTGCGACCGCTCTTGACCTCAATCGCGGTTAGCGTCCGTCCTGCACTCACGACAAAATCGACCTCGCGGTTTCGGTGTCGCCAGTAGAAGACCTGGCAGGAGCCGGCAGCTGCCGCATTCGCCAGATGAGTCCCCACGGCAGACTCGACCAGACGTCCCCAGAACTCCGTGTCTGCGCGGGCCTGCTGCAGAGTGAGGCCGCACCCGGAAGTCATCAGGGCCGTGTTTAGGATCTGCAACTTCGGGCTGGAGCCTCTTCGGCGCACGGCAGCGCCGGCGTACTTCCGCAGCATGAGGGCGCGTGTATCCCGAATTACTCAACACAATGAGTCTTATTACTCTTTTTATTGAGTAAATGGAAACGGTAGTCCGAAAATCTTCGTCGGTGACCCGAGCCTCCAACCAGCCGACGGGCGCCAGCGATTCGGAACCTGAATTACTTTGGCGACAGGTTGCCGTCGGCAGCGTCTTTTGCCGCCCAGCTTTGCCCCGGCAGGTGGAAACTCAGGGCCAATAGCCATCGAAGTTGAAGGAGACGAGCGTCCCCTTCCATCCATCGGTTCCCCGCCTCCAGATGAAGATCGCCTTGCCCCGCCGGCTCTGTTTCTCGCCTCCGGCGGACGGACTCGACTCCAGCAGGTAGACCCCGTTTTCGAAGGCCCAGTCTCCGGTTACGGTTTTGGACCCGGTGAAGGCGAAGTCATGGATCCGGTGCTCCTGCAGGAACCTCCGGGCCCAGACGGCCACCTCCTGCCGCGACGAGATCGTCGGTTGCTCGGGGGGCATGACGGCCACGCCCGCGTCCAGGTGGGATCGGATCCATTCCTCCACTCCTCCTTCGTTCATGGCCCGAATGAAGGCGGATCGCATGCGGCCCAACTGGGCCCGGTCCTCCCCCGGCCCGGATCTCGGACCCGCTTCGGACATCGGGGTCTGGAGTCCGCCGTCACAGGCGCAAAGGAGAGTCGCGGCAAGGACGAAGATTCGTCCCACAAGGTGTTTCATCTCGATCTCCCAGGCTCGTCTGCAGAAAGAAACTGGATGTCTCATAAAGACTACACTTCGGGCTATGGCGTTCCTATACTCACCCCGACGGACACCTGCAGGGAGAGTTTCGATGGACATGTTTTTCCGCCTGATGCCGAGCCTTGTGTTGATCTTCGTGACGTCGAGTTGTGCCGTCCAAGAGCCGTCCTCTTCCGAGACCCGCGGCGAAACCCGGCGTCAAGGCCGGTTGCGGCTCCTCTTGAACAGCGACGGCGGCGACGGCGCGTTGATGGCCTTCAAGCCGCCCATCACACCGGACCAACTCTGCCGGGTGGTGAACGAGGTCGAAGGGACTCATGTCGACGTCTTCATCCAATGCGTCCAGTGGAGCGACGAGCAGATGCTCTACCCCACTCGGGTCGCCGAGGTCTATGCCAAGCCCATCAGCCAGGACCACGAGCGGGACTTCGAGAAATATCCCGGAATCCGGCGCTGGGCCCGGAACGTCGACTCCTTGCTGGACGCGGGCCGGGACCCCCTGGAGATCTGGAGCCGGCGGAGCCGTGAGGCGGGAATGCAATTCTGGCCCAGCCTGAGGATGAACGACATTCACAAGGACTGGTCGGAGCGTTGGCCCTCCTTGCGGAGCCAGTGGGAACGGGACAATCCTCAGGTGCGGCTCGGATCCTCCGTCCCCGACCGCTATCTGCACCAGGCGAACCGCTCGCCCCAACCCTCTCACGGCTACTCCTGGGCCATGGACTACGCCTTGGAAGAAGTTCGGACCCGGAAGCTGGCCATCATCGCGGAAGTGTGCTTCGACTACGACGTGGACGGCTTCGAAATGGATTTCCTGAGCCACCCCTACTACTTCAAAAAGGGAAAGGAAGCTCATGGCCTGCCCTTGATGAACGATTTCGTGCGCCAGGTCCGCGCGCGGCTGGACGAGATCGGCCGGGCCAAGGGGCGGAAGCTGACACTCATGGCGCGGGTCCTCCCTTCCCTGGAACTCAACCGGAAGATCGGGCTGGACCTCCCCACCTGGATCCGGGAGGGGTGGGTGGACCTGATCGCACCGGCGACACGAGGCTACCTGGACATCTCGGTGGACCTGACTCCTTTCGTGGAGTTGGCCCGGGGGACCGGCGTCGAGATCTCCGGGGGCCTGTCCGACCTCTATGTGCGCGATTACACCGGACAGAAGACCGGCCGGGCCACCATCGAAATGCTGCGGGCGGCAGCGTCGGCCGCCTGGCAGTCCGGCGTGACGAGCCTGCACCTCTTCAACTACGACTGCCACGCCACCGGCAAGGGCAAACCGGGAGTGCTCTTCAGCCCCGGCGAGCTTCAGGCTCTGAAGGAGATCGGAGATCCGTCCGTGATCGCCCGCAAGGACAAGCACTACTACGTGACTCGCGAGATGGGAGGTTTGACGCCGGAGGCGGGAGGTGAGATGCAGCTTCCCACGGAGATGGTCCGGGGCGACACCCGGGAACTCCGGTTCCTGGTGGGGGACGACGTGGCGGCGGCGGGTGAGGAGGGTGCTCTGGTATCTACCTCGCTGCTGGTTTCGCTGCAGGGATACGATCGCTGGGACGACGATCTGAGGGTGCAGTTGAATGGCCGCAGGTTGCGGGGGCGTCTCGAGGGAGATGCCCTCCGTTTCGAGGGCGTGACCCCGAATCAGGGAAAGAACCTGCTGTCGCTGAACCTCCGGAACCGGCCGGCTTCTCGTCAGGTACCCATCCGGGTCCAAGGCGTCGAACTGTTCATCGATTACCGGGATTGAATGAGGTGAAGGCTCCGGCGGCAGAGGAGAGGTGGAGATGAGACTCGTGAACGGAAAGGTGGCGGCCTGGGGGCTGTTGGCTCTGCTCCTTCTCGTAAGCTGCGGAGGCGCCGGGTCCGAGCGGAAGTCGATCAATTCAGAGGAATCGAAGTTGCCGTCCCGGCAGATGGCTCGCCTCTACCTCAACAGCGACGGGGGGAGCGGGGCCCTGTACGCGAACGGACCTCCCATCACGGCCGATCAGGTCTGCCGCGTGGTCAACGAACTGGAAGGGACTCAGGTGGATGTCTTCATCCAGTGCGCCTCCTACGGAACCTACGTGCTCTACGACACTCAGGTCGGCGAAGTGTACGGCCGCGGAATGACCGAGTTCGAGAATCCCAACTTCCGGCGTCTGGCCCACAACGTCTTGGGCCTCCTGGAGCAGGGGACAGACCCCTTGGAGATCTGGGCGGCCCGGACCCATGAGTTGGGAAAGGAATTCTGGGCCAGCCTCAGGATGAACGACATCCACAAGGACTGGGTGGAGCGCTGGCCGTCGAAACGGGGCCGGTGGGAGCGGGAGAGGCCACACGTGGCCATCGGCAAGGATGTCCCGGACCGTTACGTGAGCCTTTACGGGCGGGGTTTCAGCTACGCCTTCGACTACGCCCAACAGGAGGTCAGGGACCTGAAATTCGGACTGGTGGAGGAGATCGGCCGAGACTACGACGTGGACGGCATCGAACTGGACTTTCTGAGCCACCCCATGGTCTTCAAGAAGGGACAGGAGGAAGCGGGCATGCCCATCATGACCGGGTTCGTGCGGCGGATTCGCAACCGGCTGGATGAGATCGGACACCGGAAGGGGCGCCGGATCACACTCATGGTCCGGGTTCTGCCCACCATGGCCCTGAACCGGGAGATCGGGTGCGACGTCGTGACCTGGATTCGGGAG
>JAPOYZ010000635.1 GCA_026706325.1 Candidatus Aminicenantota bacterium | reverse complement strand
TGGGCAGGGCGAGGCTGCTGCCGAAGGAGAAGAAGGCGGCGCGGGCGTGCTTGTCGATAGCGTCCTCGTCGACCTCGACCCCGGCCGCGTCCTCGGCGTTCAACAGGCCGTTGAGGTGCCGCCCCGGGATGTGGTCCTCGATGCTCATGCCGAGGTAGCAGTCGGGCCGCACCGCTACCCGGAAGAAGGGGATGTCCCCGTCGTCGGCGTTGAAGACGTTCTGCATGGCGTGGCAGCCGAGGCGGATCGCGGCGGCGATGTCGGTGGTGTTGACGTCATTCAGTCTGGCCATCAGGGTGGTTCCTCGGACTCGGGGGTTACGGCGAAAAGAAGATGAAGGGTGCCGGTATACTTGCGGGCAAGGATTGGGACCGAATGCGGCTGGAAGCGGCCGGGCGTAAGCGGGCTACTTGAGAAAGAGCAGCCGCCGTGTCTGCATACCTCCCGGATAACGCAGGCGGGCGAGATAGACTCCTGCGGCCACTGCCGATCCCTCCTGGTCGCGGGCGTCCCAGCCGGCTTCGTAGGAGCCAGCCGGTTGGACCTTCTCTACCAGCGTGCGCACCCGCTGGCCCAGGGTATTGTAGATCTCCAGCCTTATCGAACCGGAACTTGCCAGCCGATAGGGTATCCGGGTGGTGCTGTTGAAGGGATTGGGGACGTTCTGCTCAAGGCTACTGGTGGCCGGTTTCGAAGACCCATCGCCAGTGGCGGAAACCAGGGTTGGGTAGGTGATGTCCAACGCGATAGACGGGGACGGGTACTGCGGCACCCAAGACCCGGAATAAACCATTTCGACCTCCGAGCCATCCAGATTGCTGCGATAGACTTGCACCCATGCCGGTGATGGAGAATTAAAATCAACGGCATGTCCGGAAGTCAAGCTCCCCCAGTATATCCTAGCCCCGACCATATCGAGTTCGATTCCTCCGAATTTTCCCCAAAAATCAACGGTTAAAACTTCTTGGACGTTAGGATTATTGATGCTGGATCGGAAAATGGTGGCCCCACTGGTCCAATATATTTCCCGTCTGTTCCGGTCCAGCGCAAGCCCACGGGGAAAGGAAGACATGGTCAGGATTTCTTTAACATCTGAACCGTCGAGGCTGGACCGTCGAATGCTGGTTCCGTTGTTCCAGTATATTTCGGATCTGTCCCTGTCCAGAGCGATGACACCGGGTTCATCCAGTCCTTCGACGATATCTCGAGTCTGCGAGCCGTCCAGATTCGCCGATTGGATTTTCCCGGTTCCCGAGTCAGCCCAATATATCTTGTTGCCATCGGTGGTAATCCGCCCGGGACGATTTAATCCAGTTAAAAGGACTTCGATGTTTCCTCCATCCAAGTCAGCTCGCTGGATCGTTCCCTTCACAACGTCAGTCCAGTACATCTTGTCCTCGTCAAGGGTGAGGCCGTGTGGTTCCCTCACGATGGGATCGAATAGAACTTCCCTGTTTTCCCCGTCCAAATCTGCTCGCTGAATGGTCCCGGGGCCCGAGTCTGTCCAATAAACTCGGCCGGTATGCGAATCAAGCGCGATTCCTGCTCGGGGCCCGTAGTAAAAACGTTTTGATTTGTTGTTGTTGTCATCCAAACGGAACAGGTCTTCGACGTTCTTTCCGTCGAGATCTGCCCTTTGGACCCTCTTTGTACCAGGGTTGCTCCAATACATTTTGCCCCGGTTCAAATCGAGGATGATTTCTTCTGGATAGCCATCGGATACGGTAAGGATCTTTTCGATATTTGTTCCGTCGAGGCCGGCTTTATTTATTGTCTTTGTCCTTGGATTGGTCCAGTATATCATTCTCCCCTCAATGTCCAAGGCAATATCCTTACGGTCGCTCCCTTCTGTAGGGAAATAGTCCCATTCCATATTTTTCCCGTTCAGATCAGCCCGAAAGATCCTTCCCTCATCCGTCCAGTACATTTTTCCCCTGAGCATGTCCAAAGCAATTCCCTCTGGCACAAGACTTCCTTCTACAAGGTATTCATAGTTCGAGCCGTCCAGATTCGCCCGAGCAACAATACCCCACAGATAGTCACCCGCGTCGAATACTTGCGTCCAATACATTTTGTTTCCTGTTATATCCAGATCGATACTTGTGGTCCACGAACGGTATTGCAACAACCAAACCGGGTCCCACAACCCCCATTCCTCCCCAAGGTCAATCCGTCCATCGCCAAGGGGGGATTCGATCCACCTATCGCCTACCAGGATTTCGACATTGGTGCCGTTCAGTCCAGACCGATAGATGCCGCTTACCCGCCTATCCGTCCAGTATATTTTGTCGCCCGGTACATCGAGCGCGATGTCGCCTGGATAGCTCCATTCCGGTTTTACAAGCTGTTCGTGGTTTGTCCCGTCGAGACTGGATCGGTGGATGCCTTTTTCCAGGCCTGTCCAATAAACCTTGCCCTCCGGAGCCGGGGACTGACCGTAGCTCATCCCCGGCGCCCCAAAGGCAATCCATACTGCTGCTATAGTTGAAGCCCGGAGTACTAGACCGAAAATCAGGTTCGCCATCGGAAACCTCAATGCGTCCACCCGGAGCGGATGCGCTCGATGAAGCGTCTGCCGTTGCCGGAGAAGTGGTCCTCGATCTCGCCGGAAGTGAGCCCGAGCATGTCGGCTACCTGCTTCTCCTGGCGCAGCTGCTCGTAGATGACGAGGGTCGCCCGGGGGTCGCAGTGCGGCAGGTCGGGAATGCCGTAGAACTGCGACCAGGCCCGGGCCCAGGTGACGTACTTACCGCGCTCGCAGCCGGCGACGATGTTGTCGGACCCGAACATCACCCGTGAGCGGTCCTCGTGCTTCATCAGCAGGAAGTGGCTGTAGAGGTCGTTCACCGCGGAGGTGTCGTACCAGATGTTGGGCAGCCCGGTGAGGAAGTGAACGGCCTCCTCCATCATGAAGGCGTTGAAGGCGCGGGCGCAGTGGGCGAGGATCCACTGGGCTCCCGGGTAGTCGCGGGTGTAGCGCTCGAGGTCCTCCCGGTTGGCCGGGTCCGCGGGACCGGCCGGCATCGACAGGTGCATGGTGATGGCCAGCTTCATGTGGTGGGCGAGCTCGATCAGGTGCTCGGGCAGGAAGTCGCGGATGCGGGCCCTGGCCGGGTCGGGGGCGAAGGTGCGGTACGGCTTGAGGCCGAGGAAGCGGTGTTTCTTCACCTGCGCCTCCACGTACTCGGCGCTCATCCCGGGGGTGACCAGCATGTTGACCGCGGAGGCCGGGTCGGCCCCGATCTCCGACGCCATCCAGTCGTTGTGCCCCTCGGCGTCGCAGCCGACCACGGGGGTGCCGAGCACCAGGTAGTGGATCTCCCGCCCCGGGTAGAGCTTCTCCGCCCAGTCGAGGTGGTCGCGGTAGTCGTGCTCGGCGCGCAGGCCGGCCGGCTCCTCCTGCAGGGAGCCGCGGTGTTCCTCGGACCAGATGTGGACGTGCATGTCGTGGATAACCGGGGGCACGAACCCCTCCAGCTCCCGGTCCCAGATGTCGCGGTCGAAATCGGTGTAGGAGAATCTCAAGTCTCTTCCCTTTCCTGCAGGCGGCAGCAGCGCACGTACGTGACCTGCTCCTCGGTCACGTAGAACGCAACGACGATGGTGCCGTCGGACAGCTGCGTCACCGACGGCGTTCCGAACGTGAAGTGGTGGTAGGCGTGCAGGACGTCGGCGACGGTGTCCCGCCTCATCGCCAGCACCGGGGCGCTGCGGACGCGGGCCGGCTCGATCCCCCACAGCTCGAGGTGGCCGGCTTCGTCGAAGCTGGCGCCCCCGTCCTCCGAAAGCAGGGCGCGCACCCCCAGGGGCTCGCGGCGGTGGTTGGTGACGGCGATGACGCGGCCGCTCTGCAGGCCGAAGACGTCGGTCACCTGCCCCCAGAACCCGGCGTCGGCCGGTTCGCTCCAGGTCTGGCCGCCGTCCTCCGAGCGGGAGGTGTGGACGTTGACCCCAACCTCCCGCTTCAGGTCGTGGGTCCAGTAGGCGGCCAGCAGCCGGTCGCCGGAAACCCGCGCCAGGCGCAGGTCGAAGAAGTAGAGGCCGCCCTCTCCAGGCC
>JAPOYZ010000183.1 GCA_026706325.1 Candidatus Aminicenantota bacterium | reverse complement strand
ACCGGGGCCGGCTCTCCAGGCGGCTCAGCCGGTCCACGGTCTTACGCACGGCCTCCACCACCTGCCAGGTTCGGACCAGGTCGATCTTCTCCCAGTCGTCGGACGGCTTGTGGTAGTCGGGGTGCAGGCCCGTGAAGAAGAAGAGGACCGGGATTCCCGCCGTGGCGAAGGACAGATGGTCGCTCGAACCCCTGGGGGTACTGGCGTATTTGAAGGTCAGCGGTGTGTGCGCCTCTACGTCGTGGAGCAGGTCGCGAAACTCCCTTGCCGTGCCCACTCCTCCTATGAGCACGTCGCCGTCGCTGCGTCCGATCATGTCCAGGTTCACCATGGCCACGGTTCGTTCCAGCGGCAAAGGCGGATGCTGCACGTAGTGGCGGGAGCCCAGGAGTCCCAGTTCCTCGGCTGCAAATGCGGCGAAAATCAGCGTTCGGCCGGGCCGGGCCACCGACAGGTCACGGGCGAGCACCAATAGCGCGGCCACCCCGGAAGCATTGTCGTCCGCCCCGTTGTGGATCTGACCCAAGTGGTGTTCCGCCAGGGAGGATTCGTCCCCGAAACCCAGGTGGTCGTAGTGAGCGCCGATCACCACCGCTTCCTCCGATTCTCCGGGCACGACTCCAATGACGTTCTTCACCCGGTGACGGACCGGCACCACGTCCACATCCAGGCGGATGGAAATCCCGTCCATGGGGAATGAGTAGGGGGTGAGGTGGTGGTGGATCCAGCGGTCGATTTCGGACGGGTCCCGTCCAGCCTCCCGAAGCAGGCGCTCGCCCAAACGTCCGTTGAGGCGAACGGTGGGGATGCCCATGTTGGCCACCCTCTCGAATTGCGGGGCCTGCCGGGAGCGTTGCTTCGGATGATTGAATCGATCGGGAATCAGGATCAGCCCCGCGGCGCCGCGGCTCTTCGCGTTGAGCGCCTTGTGGGTCACCGTCGAATAAGACGTCAGGTTCTTGCCGTGAAACGGGCTGGAGGCCAATCGTTCCTGGGGTTCATGCTCGAACGCCAAGATCACCCGGCCTCGAACGTCCCAGTCGCCATAGTCGTCGTACTCGGGTTCGTGCGCCGTGATTCCGAAACCGGCGAAGAAGAGCTCCCCGGAGATGGTTGGATTCGGACCGGAGGTCAGCAGTTGGTACTCGGGGCCGATTGAGAGCTCTCGAGCGTTCTCGGCCCCCCGGATTTCCAGCCGGTTGCCTGGACCCAGGTTCTGACCGGTAGTGATCGTAAAGGGCTGGAAGTACGTGCCGTCGGGTCCGGCCGGCTCCACGCCGATCCGGCGGAGTTCCTCCGCCACGTAGCGCGCCGCCAGCTCCATGCCGGGCGACCCGTTGCCCCGGCCCTCCAACTCGTCGGATGAAAGATAGCGCAGGTGTTCCAGGAGCCGTCCCTCGTCCCGGGCGCCGGCGGTACCGGTGAGCAAGACGAGAGCAAGGAACGACCATCGGAGACGCCTGGTCATGCCGATTCCCCGGGTACTGCTGATGGGGTTGTGGGGGACGGGGACGCCGCCTGCTCCGTGGGGGACAGGACAGTCCCCACTTCTGGTCTCCCTGCCAGAGGGTCCCGGTCGCGGAACCAGGGGTCGCGGCTTTTGACGAACTGGATCTGGGCGCCGAAGCCCAGGAGCTTGAGGGCCATTCTGCCCAGCATGTAGATCTGCTGCACTACGAACGCCACCAGGATTCCTCCCCAGTAATGGTCGTCAACCAATCTGTCGACGCCCAGGTAGATCCCGGCCCAGATCAGGGTGAAACAGACCAGGAGCAGATAGAGTCCGGTGGCGCCCAGGAAATTCATCGCGCAGAATCGGGCGGCGGCCAACACGGCCAGCAGGATGCTGGTGCGGTCTTCCAGGACGACCTTGATTCGAGCGTAGTCCAGGATCAGGTCCAGTAACAGAACCAGGACGAGGACCAGGAGATAGCGGGCCAAGCTGAGGTAGAAACCTGTGACCTCGGTCGCAGCGGCGCCGGAATACGAGTCGACCCACCCGTCCACCGGGATCAGCAACTGCCTCAGGCACCAGTAGAGAAGAAGCGCCAGTACGCTCAGCCTGAGGAACCGGCCGAAGAAATCGGCTCCGTTGCGGAGGAAACCCCGCGTGCTGCCTCCGCCGGGGTGCAGGTGAAGGGAGCTGACTGCCGCCGAGAGCACGAAGGTGTGCAACAGAAGATAGACGGCAACGGCGCCGAGAACCGCCGGCGGCAACTTGCCGAAACCGTCTTCCAGCAGGACCTCCAGGGTGTGGAGGAACGGTCCTGCTCCCAGTACCCAGGGACCGAAGCTCTCGGCCGCCCCCCGGGTCCGGTCCCGGAAGAGCTGGTACCAGTCGTAGTCCAGAGCCGTCACCAGCCGTTCCCGATAGACGCCGGCGCCCAGGGACGACTCGAAGGTCTCCATGAAGGGAAGGAGGAGGATGGACGCCGATCCCAGGATCACCAGGTAGAGATAGAGGATCGACTTCTTGTGGGCCGACAGATTCCGCCAACCCTGAGCCACGCAGCCGGTGAGTGTCATGAGATCAGAGCGAAGATTTCCATCAGGTTCTGCAACCAGAAGAGCCACTTTGCGGTCCACTTCCGCGTGGCCAGGGAGTGTCGGCCGCTTGCCGGCGGCTTCACCAGTCGACTGTTGTTGGTGGGATTGATGTCCAGCAGCAGCTTACGGTCGGGATCGACCACGGCGGACTTGAGCCGCGACGGACGCTTGAACTCGTATCGGACCCACCGGTACTGCCCGTCCCAGAGGCGCCGGAACCGTTTCCCGTCGTCGAACTCCATGACCACCTCGACCGGGAACCGTCCTCCCTGCAATCGCGTCACCACCACGCGGCTCCAGTAGATCTTCTTCGACTCGCCTTCCCCGCCGGTCGAAACGGCTTCGGCGTCTTCCGGATCCTGCTCCGCGGCCGAGTCCCCCGGCTCGGAACTCTCACCGCCCTCCTCGACCGTCATCTCCTCAGCGGTCTCGGCTTCGCCTGGAGGGACCCCCTTCAGGTCCGGAATAGCCATGGAACGGGCTTCGGTCACGGCGTAGTCGACTGTCTCGGCGCTGTGGATCGTCTCCCGGAAGAACCAATCCAGGTCCTCGCCGGCCACCTCGCTGACCGTTCGGACGAAGTCCTCCGTGGTGGGATGGCGGTACCGGTAACGCTCGAACCAGGTCCGGATCGCCCGCAGCATGACCTCGGCGCCCAAGTACCGTTCCAGGGTCCACAAGACCATATCGGGCTTGGCGTATGCGTTGACGAAATAGCTGCGCCGGTTCCGGAAACTCCAGGAATTGCGCGTCATGACGTCCAAGCGTCCGCCGCGGCGCACCCAGGCCAGGTTCCGGGTCTCGAACGGGCGGATCACCGAGGGGAACGAAAGCGGGACTTCTCCCAGGAGCCATTCCACGTGGACCCGGGGCTCGTAGGCTTCGCGTGTGGCCCGGTCCGTAGCCCACGAGGTGATCCCTTCGTCCAGCCAGGCCTCTTCGGCTTCGTTGGTGGCCACCAGGCCGTACCACCATTGATGGGCCACTTCATGAATGGTGACCCCTTCGGGCGAGAGCGTCTCCGGGGGCGACCAGAAATCGGTCCTCCCGGTCACGAGAGTGGGGTACTCCATTCCCCCGGTGCGGCTGTTGTAGGGAGGATCGACCAAGGTCAGGACCGAATAGGGATAGGGTCCGAACCAGCTCCCGAAGAGGCGCAGGGAATGCTCCATGGCCCGGAAGTACCGTTCCTCCAGGTGCTCATGCTCCTCCAGCAGAAGCAGCCGCATGTCGACGGGGGGAAGAGCGTGATGACCGAACACCGCAAGGCGGTGAAGAATCGGAAGAGAGACTTCGAGGCGCATCACGACCATGTGCACCGCTACGCCAGTGGATCGATTGCCGGGGCGTTGATGGTCATCAACGCCGCCCCGACCTTCAAGTCCCCTCTGAAGGGGGACGTGACGGCGCACAAGGACCCGCTCGGATTGGCCGAGCATTGCATCCGCGAGATGCGCAACATCAGCTTGCGCGCCGGCCCGAGCAACCACGGCTTGGACGCGGCAGCGGTCCTCGTCGTGC
>JAPOYZ010000512.1 GCA_026706325.1 Candidatus Aminicenantota bacterium | reverse complement strand
TTCCATTCCCACCCGGCGCCTGCTCTTCGAGGTTTTCGGCTTTGGAGACTTGTGGTGGGAGATCGCCGAGTTCGAGATCTACGCCAGCGGCTTTGTCCCGTTCGCGAGATACACATCCAACGTCATCGACCTTGGAGAAGCGCTCAACCTGGGAGAGCTGTCCTGGGCCGGACAGGAGGGGGAAGATCCGGAGGCCCGCGTCGACATCACCATGCGCAGCGGCGACGACGACCAGCCGGACGTGTTCTGGCGAAAAACCTTCAGGGGGGACGAGCAGGTCCCCTTTTCAGAGTCAGGCGCGCTCCTTACGCGCCCCCAGTACAATCGCCTCGGACCGGGGGAGAAGGGGAGGGTCACCCACGACAGGGAAAACTGGCTGACCTGGAACGCCGCCTACGACTTCATCGCCGGGAGGGGGACGGCGAACGCCGCCCGCCCGCGCCGCTTCGTGCAGCTCCAGGTCGCCTTCCATTCGACCCCCGGGTCGGGGGGCCGGGTCGACTACCTGCAGTTTGCGGCCTCGCCCCCCCTGGCCACGCGGGCGACAGGCGAGATCGCCCCCGCCGCCGCCGCCGTCGGCGAGGTCACCTCCTTCACCTACCAGGTGCGTCCCCGGATCGAGCCGGGTGATCCCGGCTTCGACGTCATCGCCGTCGATACTCCCGCACGAATCGCCGCGGTCGAGCCCCGGGCCCGCCTGGACGGCGCCGACCTCGACATCACGGTCACGCGCCAGGATGAAAACGGCTTCGCCCTGGAGCTTCCGCGAATCGGACCGGACCACAACGGAATGCTCATCGAGCTGGACTTCCAGGCCCGGGTTTTCGACTACGGCACCCCCTTCACAGCCAGGCTCTCCGACAGCGAGGCCCCGTTCGAGGTTCCGCAACCGGTCTCCGAGGGGGACGCGGACGAGTTGAACGACAGCAACCGGACAAGGGTAGCCCTCCTGGAAATTCCCGATCGTTCCATCCAGAGTTTCAGCCTGTCTTCCGGTGCGTTCACGCCGAATGGAGACGGAGTCAACGATGTCCTGCGGGTCGAGTACGAGTTGATGAATCTGAGGGGGGCGGTTCCGGTATCGGTCGCCGTCTACGATCTGACGGGCAGGCAGGTCGGCGGGTTCGGACCGGGAGCCGGCGCCGTCAGCGGGCCTTCCAGCCTTTCCTGGGATGGCAGCGGCCACCAGGGCCGGCTGGCACCGGGACTCTACCTGCTGCAGCTCGAGGTCGAGACCGACGCCGGCAGGGACCGCGCGCGGCGTCCCGTAGCCATCGCTTATTGAGGCTCCGCATCGCGAGGACTGCCGGCCTGAACTGCGCGGACAAACAGGAGCGGAGAAAAATTCAGTAGGCCACGTGGACCAACCGGTGCGCCACTACGTTCCCGACGCTCCCGGCGTCATCCGCGTCGATCTCGATGGCCGCCAGGTAGATTCCCGGCGCCACCGTGCCGCCCCGGGCTCCCCGGCCATCCCAGGACATCCTGTATTCTCCGCTCACCTCGGGTCTCTCGTCGGAAATCCGGTTCACCAGGCGGCCGGACAGGTCGTAGATCCGCACCCCCACCTCCTGGGATCCGGTGAGGTTGATCACCGCGAATTCGAAGGTCGTCTCGTCGTTGACTCCGTCCCCGTTCGGCGTCATCACGGAGGACGAGACATCGACTTCGCTGAGAACCCTGTGGCCGCCGATCGGTCCCACCACGACCATCCCGTCCCCCGCGGCGAGGGCGGTGGCATCGCCCCCATCGACGCGCTGCCACGAGTCCTCCCTGCTCGAGTTGCCGACAAGGGCGGAGAAAACCGCTCCCGGTGCGTACAACGCGGAGCTGAACTGCAGCTCGATCAGGTCGGCGGTGCCGGGCATTACGGGCTCACTCAGTTGAACCCACAGGGAGTCGGCTTCCGTGGACATGATCCGCAGTTCGGAGTCGGCCAGAGGCTGGACGTTCTCGCTTTCCCATTGACTCTCCCGGCCCACCAGGAGCTGACCGAACTGCAGCCGGATTCCCTCCGGGGCCTCCAGAAGGATGTCGTCGAAGGGATCCGCCTGACTGCTGATCTTGACGAACAGGGAAAACCCCTGCTCCACTCCCAGCGCTTCGACGACGGCCGGGACCACTTCACCCTGAAGCTGGGAGGCTACCGGCGCGGTGAAATTGAGACGGATGGCCTCGAGCGTGGCTGCCGCCTGGGGGTCCGAGGAAAGCAGCCGCGCCCGCATCATCAGGGAGCTGCGCGGACTGGGCGAGGTAATTCGCTCCCCCGAGACCCGGTAGGGACGGCTCCAGGCGCTCCAGTCGGGGCCGGGGATGACGACGCCAATCGAGTCCCCCTTGGAGAAGAAGCCGAGCTGGCGGTAGGCCTCCTCGGTCACTTCCACTCCGGCTTTGTTGTAGTACAGGTATTTCTCGGCCAGGCGGTTTCCCGTTCGCGTCTGGATCTCCACCCGCGAGCCGGGAGGAGTGACGGCGTCCCACTCCACGGAGACGAGGTTCATCGACTCCCCGAGGAGGATCGGGTCGGCGGTGACCAGCTCGACCTCGGGCTGGTACCCCTCGCCGAACAGCTGCAGCTCTCGCGGGATGTAGTATTCCGTCCATCGCGACGGCGACCAGTACAGAATCTGGACGAAGCGGGCCCGGACCGGGGGAAAGGTGGTGAACTCGTAGGCGTCTGCGCCCGTAGACTCGTTTTCTCCCGTCTCGGTCACCTGGGTCACCCACGCGAGGCTGCCGTCCGGCGCCAGCGAGCCGTCCGAGGTCTGAACCATGAAATTGCCGAACGGGGCCCGGAAGGTGTTGTAGTAGGCCTGGAAGGTGTCGATCCAGTAGCTGGAGTTCAGGTCGAAGAAGAGAGGCCTGCGGGTGCCCGGGTCGCCGACGTTGATGTTCTTCAGGCTCGCGAAGTCCCCGTCGATAAGCGTGAAGATCGACTCTCCGAGGTAATCGAGGGCGATACCCCCCCGGTCTTTTATTCCCAGAGCCAGGTTTTCTCCGACGCTGATCACCTCGAGCTCCGCAAGCCGGGGCCGCTCGCGGCGGAAATGCCGCACCGGTCCCCGTTTCTCGGGGTTCATGGACTCGTGTGAGGCTTGACTCACACGGACTTCGCCGTCAGCGACTTTCCTGTAGTGATCCACCGCTCCGCGGTCGTCGTCGTCGAGCAGGGAGTGTTCCTCAGCGGTGACCTCGGCCCCCCGTTCGCCGTCGCTGGCGGTCACGACCACCTGCACGATGCGGACCATGTCGCCCGTGAAATCTCCATCGCCATTGGTGCGCGTGGGCTGCAGCTCGATCTCGAAAACCCGCTGTCCCTTGTTGTCGTGCCTGGTCTGGAAAGCCCGGTGGAAGCCGTAAACCCCCTTGAGTCTTTCACTTCCATCCGAAGTGAGCACGACAAACTGGAGAAACGGATCTCCTTCCCCTTCGCCGACGAACTTCAACACGATGCGCCTGGCGGAAACGAGCCTGCCGAGGTCTACCTGGAACCACCATTCCGTCAGGGAGCTGCCGATCTCCGGCTCCCAGTAGGTGCTTTCGTCGTCGTCGAAAAGATTGGCGACATCCCCCTTGTTGACTCCGGCGTCGATCGCGTCGAGAAGGGTCACCTCCGCCGGATCCTTCCCCCCCGGCGGGTTCCGCTTCAGGTGGAAGACGATATCCGCGGTGGCGTCGATGTTCTTGTTGACGTAATGAGGTCTGACCCCGCCTTCTTCGACTTCGACCGTACCTGGCGGAAACTGCCACTCCTCCCAGTGGGACTGCCTGTCCACGAGGAGCTGATTGCCCCGGATAACAGCGGTCTGACCCCATGCCGAACCCATCCCCAGGCTCCCGATCGCCGTTGCGGCAACAACCGCCTTCCTGAGTGAATGAGCCTTGCAGACGGATGACACCCGGCGCCCCCGGGTCCGGAGGGTGGGACGGGGATCTGCAGGTACCGCGCGGAACCCCCCGCGGTCTGCGGGGCTGAGTGGGATGCAGCGGGCGAGGTCCGTGATTTTCCTTACTCCTTCAACGAATGGGCGATCGGGCTCTTCCCGATCCAACGCTCATCCACCGGTTCG
>JAPOYZ010000666.1 GCA_026706325.1 Candidatus Aminicenantota bacterium | reverse complement strand
CCTCGCCACCGTTCTCTATACCGCCGGGTTCGTGGGCAACCTGATGGTCCCCAAGAGCATCGACTCCGGGACCCCGTATCCCTTGTCGGATGCGATTCCGGTGAATGCCGGCCTGCTGGGACTTTTCGCCCTCCAGCACAGCGTCATGGCCCGGCCCGGGTTCAAGGCCGTCTGGACCCGGATCGTGCCCAAGCCGTTGGAGCGGAGCACTTACGTCCTCCTGACCAGCGGCGTCCTCGCAGTCATGTTCTGGCAATGGCGGCCCGTGCCCGAACCGGTGTGGCAAGTGGAACATGGAGCCGGAGTCCTGTTTTTGTCCGCACTCTCATGGCTGGGTTGGGGGATCGTAGCCCTGTCGGCGGCCATGATCGGCCATCTCGACCTGTTCGGCCTGCGCCAGACCTACTTCCGGTTCAAGCGGCGGGAATACCCGCGAGACCACTTTCGAACGCCGGGTTTCTACCGGCTCGTGCGCCATCCGCTCATGCTGGGACTCATCGTCGCCTTCTGGGCCACTCCCGTGATGACCGCCGGACACCTGATGTTCGCCGCGGCCACCACCGGTTACATCCTCCTTGCCCTTCCCCTGGAGGAGCGCGACCTCATGACGCGGCACGGCGACGACTACCGCCGGTACCGGGAGAGGGTCCCGATGCTGGTGCCCACCCGAATTCTCAAAGACCAGGAGTAAAACGATGTCCGATATCAGGATCGATCTGTACAGCGACACCTTGAGCATGCCCACTCCGGAGATGCGGCGTTTCGCCTGTTTTGCCCCGGTAGGGGACGAGCAGAAGGGAGAGGACCCCTCGGTCAACGAGCTGCAGGAGATGGTGGCGGAGATGCTGGGCAAGGAGGACGCGGTCTTCCTGCCTTCCGGGACCATGTGCAACCAGATCGGCCTGGCGGTCCATTGCCGGCCGGGAGACGTGATCCTGCTGGACCGGACCGCCCATCCCCTCATCGCCGAATCGGGAGGGACGGCGATCCTGGCGGCGTCCACGGCTTACCCCATCGACGGTCCCGACGGAATGTTCACGCCGGAGCAGGTCAGAAACCTCATGTACCCGCCCAGCCGGTACCGCCCCACCATGCGCGTCGTCTCCATCGAGCAGACGGTCAATGCCCCCGGAGGGCGCATCTGGCCCTTGGAACAGTTGCGGGAAGTCTGCGGAGTCGCTCACGAATGGGGATTGGGGACCCACATGGACGGCGCCCGGCTCTTCAACGCCTCGGTGGCCAGCGGGATCAGCGTTGCCGACTACGCCGCTACCCTGGACTCGGTCTGGATCGACCTGAGCAAGGGTCTCGGCGCTCCGGTGGGCGCCGTCCTGGCCGGAAGCCGGGAGTTCATCGAGGAGGCCTGGCAGTGGAAACAACGCATCGGCGGGGCGATGCGCCAGGCCGGCATCATCGCGGCGGCCGGGATCCACGCGCTGCGGCACCACATCTCCCGCTTGGCCGAGGACCATGAGAATGCCGGCCGACTGGCCCGCCACATCGCCGGGATCCCGGGTCTGGACATCGACCTGGACGCGGTGGAGACCAACATCGTGCGGTTCGACGCTGCCCGTCTCGGCATCTCGTGTCCCGAGTTCGCCCGGCGGCTGGAAGAGGAAGAGGGCGTTCGGATCAGCACGCCCGGGCCCTTTCTGAGAGCCGTCACCTATATCGGCATCAGCGAGGCGGACGTGGACGAGGCCGCAGACGCCATGCGCAGGCTGGCCGCGAGAATCGGATCGGGACAGGAATAGGAATCAACTCGTCGCGCGTGACGGCTGGCCCAGGGCCAGATCCGGCGTTTCCCGGCGCCGGCGGCTCCACACTCGCTCGAGGACGAGAAAGAGGGTGGGGATCAGAAAGAGGGTCATGAAGGTGGAGGAGATCAGGCCGCCGATGAGGACCCGGGCCATGGGGACCTGAAGCTCGGCCCCTTCTCCGATCCCGATGGCCATGGGAGTGAGTCCCAGGACCGTGGTCAGCGTGGTCATCAGGATGGGCCGCAGACGCCGGCGGCCTCCCGTCACCAGGGCGTCCATCAGCGGCAGACCGTGTTGGCGATGAAGCTGCAGGACGTAGTCGACCAGGACGATGGCGTTGTTCACCACGATTCCCACCAGCATGATCAAGCCGATGAAGCCCTGGAGATTGAAGTTGGTCTGGGTCAGGAACAGAGCCAGGATCACGCCGATGAAGGCGAGCGGAATGGAGAACATGATCAGGAACGGGTACTTGAACGACTCGAACTGGGCCGCCATCACCAGATAGACCAGGATCACCGCCAGCAGGAAGCTGATCTGCAACAGGAACCGGGCCTCCTCCTGTTCCTCCCATTCGCCCGAGAAGACCAGCGCGATGTCCGGAGACGTCGCCAGCGGCCGCACCGCTTCTTGCAACTCGCCGACCACCGACCCCATGTCGCGGGTTCCCGAGAGGTTGCCCGAAACCGAGACGATTCTTTGCTGATCCTTCCGGGAGATGGAATTCGGGCCTTCACTCCGGTCCAGAGCTACCAGTGAGCGCAACGGCACCACCGAACCCGCCGGAGTCTGGATCGGAATCGCCATGACGTCCTCGCTGCTCAGCCGGTCCTCTTCCCGGTAACGCACCAGGATCTCGTACTCGTCCCCGCCCTCCCGGTAGTAGCTGGCCACGGTGCCCCCGATGCTGGCGCGCACCGTGGTGGCGACGTTGGAGACGGTGAGGCCCATGGTCGCCGCCTTGGCCCGATCGATCCGGATGTGGCTTTCGGGGCGGCCCGGGCTCCTGCTGATGGCGGCGTCGGAAACTCCCTCCAGCGACTCCATGATCCGCTTGATCTGCACGGCCAGGTCGAAACATTCGTTCATGTCGTGCCCGCGAATGTCGATGGAGAGGCGGTCGCCTTCACTCTCGGTGGCCCAGCGCATGGCGTAGTTGCCGCCGCTGGTGCGGACCCGGGGGACCACTCCCGGGAAGTCGGCGAACAACGGACGCAGGGCGTCGGCGATCTGCTGGCTGCTCCGCTCCCGCTGGGCCAGAGGGACCAGATAGACACGAAGGGTCACCGTATTGGTGTTGGCCGTTCGCCAACCGCCCCGGGAACCGACCTCCACCAGCAGGTTGTCGAGTTCGGGAACCCGGTCCCGCACCAATCTCTCCGCTTGGTGCGCCAACTGGTCCGTCACCTCCAGGCGGGTCCCCTCGGCCAACTCCAGACGGACCCGGACCTGACCCTCGTCCGCTTCCGGCTGCAGTTCCAGCCCGATGAAGGGCACCAGCAAAAATCCGCCCACCACCACCAAGGCGCTGGTGGAAACGATCAGCATCGGGTGGCGCAGGGACCAGCGGAGGACGCCCGCATAGCTCCGGTCCAATCCTTCCATCCACTGTCCGCCCTTTCGGGACAAAGCCTGGAGCCAGCCGGCTCGATCAGGCTCTCTGACCCGGATGAAGCGGCTCGAGAGGAAGGGAACCAGAGTGAGCGACACCAGCAGGGAGCTGAAGAGCGAGAAGGAGACCACCCAGGCCAGTTGCTGGAACATGAGACCGGACATGCCGCTCATGAAAACGACCGGCAGGAATACGGCAATGGTGGTAAGGGTCGACGCAGTGATGGCGAGAGCGACTTCCTTGGTGGCGTTGCGGGCCGCCGCCTTCTTCTCCTCACCGTCCTGCCGGTGCCGGAAGATGTTTTCCAGCACGACGATGGCGTTGTCCACCAGCACGCCGACCCCCAGCGCCAGTCCACCGAAGGTGATCACGTTCAACGTGAACCCGCTGAAATACATCAGGCCGAAGGCGGCCAGCACCGAAATGGGAATGGAGATGGCCACCACCAGCACGCTGCGGAAGTTGCGCAGGAACACCAGCAGGATGAAGACGGCGAGGAGCGAACCGTAGAAGGCGGCGTTCCGCACGTTGGCCACCGCCCGGCTGATGAACTTGGAGGTGTCGTACAGCGAGTAGACACGGACCTGCGGATAGTCCCGATTGATCCGCTCGATGGCCCGGTCCACCGACCGCGCCACCAGCACGGTGTTGGCGCCGGACTGCTTGCGGACGCCCATCCTGATGCCGGGGACGCCGTTGAC
>JAPOYZ010000253.1 GCA_026706325.1 Candidatus Aminicenantota bacterium | reverse complement strand
GTATGTGCCCGAATCGCAACGCAGTCCGCCGGGATGCAGGGACGGTCGAATGCCGCGATGACTTTTGCCACGGGCTGTTAAGGATCCGCGTCCGGAGACCCTGCGGCCGCCGTTGGGACGGGCGACAGGAAAGTCGCCCCTCCTGTGCTAGGTTGTTTCCCGCCATGAGAAAGCTCGTACCGCCGGCCGCATCGATGCTGGCGTTGGCCCTGGCGTGGGGCGCCGCCTGCACACCGGTCCGGGTTCCCCTGATCTCGACCGGGCCCCTCCGCGACCTGGTCCGGATTCCCCAGGACGCCACGATCTTTACCGAGAGTGGGGACCGTCCCATCCTGGAAACCGGCGAGGACCGGCTCCAGAAGTTCGAAGCCTACTGGTACGGGCCCTGGGAGCGGACCGGGCCCGCGGTCTGCACGGAGGCAATGTTCGGCTGGGCCGCCGAATCGTTCACCAGGAAGCCGGTCTTCGGCCCCAATCTGCTGAGGCTCTCCGCCTCGCAGGTGGAAGCCGTCGTGGCCAATGCGCGGCTCGACGAGTTTCCCAGCCGGTCGGGATATGGGATCGCCATCCGCAACACGTCCCTGCGCGCTCTGCCTTCGTCCGAACCGTTCTATTTCGACTTCCGCGAGGCGGGAGAAGGGTACCCGTTCGACTACAACCAGAATTCGGCCGTCTGGGCGGGGACACCCCTTCTACTGACGCACGTTTCCGAGGACGGACGCTTCGTGGGCGCCGAATCGCCCTACACCTGCGGTTGGATCGATGCGCGGGACGTGGGGACCGTCGACGAGGAATTCATGGCTGCCTACCGGCACCCCCGTCTGGCCGCCCTGCGCCGCGACCGGATCCCGATTTCCGGGGATCCCGGCGGGTTCCTCTTCGAGGGCCGGGTCGGGATGCTGCTGCCCATGGTGGACGGAGCCGAAACCGGCGTCGTCCGCCTGTTGGCTCCCGTGGCCGACGAGAGCCGCCGGGCGGCCGTGTCGCAGGTCCGGCTGACGGAGGACGACGCCGCGCCGATTCCATTTCCGTTCTCCCAGAACCGGCTGGCCGAGCTGATCAACCAGATCATGGGTCAGCCCTACGGATGGGGCGGCCTGGGCGGACACCGCGACTGCTCCTCCACGGTCCTGGACATCTTTCTGCCCTTCGGCCTTACCCTGCCCCGCAATTCCAGGAACCAGGCATCCGCGGGGAAAGTTGTGGACATTTCGGAACTTTCCACGGACGAAAAACGAAAGCGAATTCTGGAAGCGGCGGTCCCCTTCCGTACGCTGCTGAACATTCGGGGCCATGTCATGCTCTATCTCGGAGTGTTCCGGGGCTCTCCGGTGGCGTTTCACACCATCTGGGGACTGCGGACGGCTGCCAAAGACGAGTCGATCTCGGGGCGGTTCCTGATCGCGAAATCGGTCATCACCGGTCTGTCGCCGGGAATCGAGATCAGGACGTTGTCACGGAGCAGGGGCGATCTGCTGGACCGCATCGACTCGTTTACGCTGCTGGGAGAAGAGTAGGGGCCCGATTCCGCGGCGCCCGGTCAGGTCCGGCCATCCGGGCCGGCGTTGAGTTCAAGCGGCAGTGCCGCGGCCATTGCGGACGAGGAAATCCCGCAGCATATCCAGCCCTCCTTCGACCCGGCCCGTTCGGTCGCGGAGATCTCCGAACTGGTGATCCACGTGGTCGCGGGATTCACCGAAGCGCCGATCCATATGATCGCGGAGACTGCCGACCTGCTGATCCCCATGGTCGCGGAGATCTCCGATCTGGTGATCCACGTGGTCGCGGAATTCACCGAAACGCCGATCCATATGGTCACGGAGATCGCCGACCTGCCGATCCCCATGGTCGCGGAGACCTCCGATCTGGTCATCCACGCGGTCGCGGAATTCACCGAAACGCCGATCCATATGATCGCGAAGACTGCCGACCTGCCGATCCCCATGGTTGCGAAGATCTCCGATCTGGCGATCCCCCCGGTCACGCAGGTCATTGAAATCCGTTCGCAATTCGCCCATGTCCGACCGCAATTCGCCCACGTCCGACTGCAATTCGTCCACGTCCGACCGCAACTCGCCCACGTCTGCCCGCAATTCGCCCATGTCCGTTCGCAACCCGCCCACGTCCGTTCGCAACTCGCCCACGTCCGACTGCAATTCGTCCACGTCCGACCGCAACTCGCCCACGTCTGCCCGCAATTCGCCCATGTCCGTTCGCAACCCGCCCACGTCCGTTCGCAACTCGCCCACGTCCGACTGCAATTCGTCCACGTCCGACCGCAACTCGCCCACGTCTGCCCGCAACTTGCCCATGTCCGACCGCAACTCGCCCACGTCCGACCGCAACTCGCCCATGTCTGCCCGCATTTCGCCCATGTCTGCCCGCATTTCGCCCATGTCTGCCCGCAACTCGCCGCGTACGGAACGGATGGAACGGACCAGGTACAAGAATCCGGAAACGAAAATCGCGGGAGTGATCCACTGGGCAAGTTCAGGCGCCATCGTTTCCTCGTAGATTCAAGAATAACATCCCGGACGGGCTCCCCAAACACGGAGGAATGGGCGATCGGGAATCTCCCCCCGCCGTCCTCGATCTTCCGATATCCCAAACGGCGCGATTCGGAAAAACGCGAAAGTCGGCGTCCAAACAATATAGAATGGTCGAACCCAAGAGGAACGGACCCTTGAGAGTATTTTGGATAACGGCCTCTCGTTTCGTCGTCGCACTGTCGGGGTTGGCCGCGCTGCTGACCTTGCCGCCGGTGCCGGGGGCGGTGGCGGCCGAACCGAAAACACCCGAATTTGCGCCCGCCGTGGACCGCACGGTCGACTTTGAGACCGACGTCCTTCCCATATTCGAGGCCAGTTGCTTCAAGTGCCACGGCCCCGCCATGGCCATGGGCGGACTCCGGCTGCACACCCGTTCGGACCTGCTGGCAGGCGGGGACAAGGGCGCCGCCGTGCTGGAGGGAAACAGCGCCGGCAGCCGTCTGATCCGGCTGGTGGCGGGCTTGGACGACTTGAAGATGCCCCTGGACGGGGAGCCCCTCAGCCCGGAGCAGGTCGCGGTCTTGAGGGCCTGGATCGATCAAGGGGCCGTCTGGGGAGCGGCGGTTTCCAAGGGCCGAACTCCGGACGAAGCGGCGGCCCAAGCGGCTCACGCCGAGGGCCATTGGGCCTTCCGGCCGGTTCGGCAGGACCCGGCGCCCCGGATCTCGGACAGCAATTGGATTCGAAACGACATCGACGCCTTTGTGCTGCGACGGCTGCGGAGCGAGGGGCTGGAGCCCTCTCCAGAAGCCGGCCGGTCCACCCTGATTCGAAGACTCTACCTGGATCTCCTGGGCCTCCCTCCCACGCCGGCTCAACAGGATCGCTTCCTGGACGACCGGCGTCCCTACGCCTACGAGCGGCTGGTCAACCGGGTGTTGTCGTCGCCCCACTTCGGGGAGCGCTGGGCCCGCCACTGGCTGGACCTGGCCCGCTACGCCGACAGCGACGGCTTCGAGAAGGACAGGGTCAGGCCCCACGCCTGGCGCTACCGCGAGTGGGTCATCGAGGCCTACAACCGCGACCTCCCCTACGACCAGTTCGTGGTGGAGCAGTTGGCAGGCGACCTGCTGCCGGACGCCACCGTGGAGCAGAAGGCGGCCACCGGTTTTCACCGCAACACGTTGACCAACACCGAGGGGGGCGTGGACCCGGAGGAGTACCGGGTTGAGCAGGTGGTGGACCGGACCGACACCACGGGCCTGGTCTTCATGGGCCTCACCGTGGGCTGCGCCCGGTGCCACTCCCACAAGTACGACCCCATTTCGCACCGGGAGTACTACCAACTCTTCTCTTTCTTCAACACCGGAGTCGAACAGAACATCCCCGCCCCGCTTCCCCGGGAACAGGTGGCCTACCGGTTGGCGACCCGGCAGTGGGAGCGGGAGCATGAGAAGCTGCTGGCCGCCCTGGCGGAGCAGCGTTCGGAGCTGAAGGAGAAGCTGGAGGGGTCCCGGGACCTGGCCCTCTGGGAGAAGGGTCTGGACCACACTCCCGTGGAGTGGATTCCGCTGGACTTGTCCGGTTACGTCGCTGCCGGGGGCGCCGAAT
>JAPOYZ010000273.1 GCA_026706325.1 Candidatus Aminicenantota bacterium | reverse complement strand
GGCCACCCTCCAGTGCGGCATCCCGGGCCACCGACAGGATCGCACTCGTTCCCATCACGCTTCCCGTTTGGATCGGACCAGCAGGACGACCGCCTGAACGGCAATCCCCTCGCCCCGGCCGATGGGGCCGCAGCCTTCCATGGTGGTCGCTTTGAGGCCGATCCGTCCCGTCTCCACCGAAAGCAGCCTCGCCAGATTGGCCTTCATGGCGCCCACGTGGGGCTGGATCCGGGGAGCTTCCGCCAGCACCGTGATGTCCAGGTTGACGACGGCGAATCCCCTGTCCCGGACCTGCTCATACGCCTTCTCCAGGAGCACCCGGCTGGAGCTGTCGCGGTATGCCGGATCGGTGTCGGGGAACCAGGTCCCGATGTCCCTGAGTCCGGCGGCCCCCAGGAGGGCGTCGATCACCGCATGGAGCAGAGCGTCGGCGTCCGAGTGTCCGCGCAACCCCAGGGGGTGCGGGATCCGGACCCCACCCAGCATGAGGCGCCGGTCCTGGCCGAAGGGGTGAAAATCGAATCCCAGGCCGACCCGAAACCCATCCGTCATGCCTGCGCTCCGCACCCTGGTTCTCCTGATTCCGTTCTCGAACCGCCTGGAAACGGGCGGACGCTCACAAATCCCCCTCGAATGTGACCTTGAGGTTCCTGGGATCTCCCTCCACCGCTTGGACCTCCGCTCCGATGCGCTCCACCAGGGAGGACTCGTCGGTCCCGTAGAAGTGGTCCCGTCCGGCTTGCCGGAGGGCCTCGTTGAGGATTTCGGCCGGAAATCCCTGCGGCGTTTGGGCGAGACCCAGGCGCTCACGCTCCAGGGTTCCCTCCACCCGGCCCGAAACCACCTCCTTCACCGTGTCCCGAATCTTCAGGACGGGAACCGCGGCCTTCCCCCGGCGCACCGTCCGGATCACCCGGGAAATCAGCCGGGCATCGACGTAGGGCCGGGCAGCATCGTGGACCAGGACGATCTCCACGCCGGGAGAGAGCAGTTGGAGACCCCGGGACACGGTATCCTGCCGGTGGCGGCCACCGGGGGCCACGCGCAAATCCCTGTCTTTGGCAGCGCCGGCCGACAATTCTCGCCGGACCGTATCGATCCAGTCTTCCGGCACCAGTATCACCGCCTCGTTCAGGAAAGGCAGGAAGGGGTCCAAGGCCAGCCGGTACAGGCGCTTCCCCCCCATCCTCAAAAACTGCTTCGGGGTCGGGGAGCCGAATCGGGAGCCGCTGCCGGCAGCCGCCAGAATCAGTCCGGTCAAGGTCCGATTCCCGGGAGAGCGATCGCTTGGAGGCACTCGCCGACCGTGGCCACACCCCGCAGGGAGACCCCGCGAACCGTCTCACTCAGGGGCAGGCTGTTGGCGGGCAGGATCAGGTTTCGAAAGCCCATCATCGTCGCTTCCTTGACCCGGTTCTGCGGGAAGCTGACGGCCCGGATCTCGCCTGCGAGGCCGACTTCTCCGAAGACCACCGTCGAATCGGGAAGCGGGCGGTTTCCCAGGCTCGACACGATGGCCGCGACGATGGCCAGGTCCACTCCCGGCTCGGTCAGGGAGAAGCCGCCGGCGACGTTGATGTAGACGTCGCTGCCCAGAAGATCCAGCCCCAGGCGCTTCTCCAGCATGGCCAGGAGCAATGCCACCCGGTTGGCGTCGACTCCGTCCGTCATCCTCCTGGCGGCGCTGAAACCACTCTGGCTGACCAGAGCCTGGACTTCCACGAGAACCGGCCTCGAACCCTCCATGGTGCAGGTGACGGCGGATCCCGAAACCTGCTCGCTGCGCTGGGACAGGAAAAGCCGGGACGGATTCTCGACACAGCGAAGTCCCCGGCTGGACATTTCGAAGATGCCCAGCTCGTTGGACGGACCGAATCGGTTCTTGACCGCCCGGACGATCTTTTCGTTCCGGTGGCGAGTCCCCTCGAAATAGAGCACCACGTCCACGATGTGCTCCAGCGCCTTGGGTCCGGCCAGAGCCCCGTCTTTCGTGATGTGCCCGATGAGAAGGACCGGAACGCCTTCCCGCTTGGCGAAGGCCAGAAACTTGGCAGCGCAGTCCCGTATCTGGCTGACGCTTCCCGGGATGGATTCGGTCGCCTCGCTGAACACGGTCTGGATCGAGTCCACGATCACCACCGACGGCCGGAGGCTCTCGATCTGCTCCAGGATTCGCTCAAGGCAGGTCTCTCCCAGCAGATAGAGGCGCTTTCCCTTGACCTGCAACCGGTCACCGCGCAGTCGAATCTGCTCGACGGACTCCTCTCCCGCCACGTAGAGGACGGGACGGCCCCGGTTCGAGAGGCTCTCGGCCACCTGAAGCAGGAGGGTCGACTTGCCGATACCCGGCTCTCCTCCCAAGAGAATCAGGGAGCCGGGCACGATTCCGCCGCCCAGGGTCCGGTCGACCTCCGGGTTGCCCGTATTCATTCGTTGGAGCCCGCGGCCCTGAATCTCCGCATACGCGTGCGCGGGCACGGCCGGCCTGGATTTGCCCGAAGTGGAGACCTTTTCTTCCACCAGGGCGTTCCAGTCACCGCAGGAGGGGCAGCGGCCGAACCACTTGGGACTCTGGAAGCCGCACTCGCTGCAGACGTGCAAGTGCTTGAGCGGGGCTGGGGCCATTGCGGAAATTCTATCAGCAACCCGTGGCTAAAAAGGCGCCGCTTCCGGTCCGGCCGGCTCGCTCGCGCCTAAAGCCTTTTCCGGAGTATAGAACCGCGTAAACTTGTCGAGGAAAACCAGCTTCACGGTGCCGGTGGGTCCATTCCGCTGCTTGCCGATGATGATCTCGGTATAACGATCTTCCTCGTCCAAATCCTCGTCCTTCTTATAGTAGGACTCCCGGTAGATGAACAGGACCACATCGGCGTCCTGTTCGATGGAACCGGACTCTCGCAGGTCCGACAGTTGAGGACGGTGGTCCCCACGCCTCTGCTCCGGGGCCCGGCTCAACTGGGAAATGGCGATCAGAGGCACGCTCAACTCCTTGGCCAGGGCCTTCAGCGACCGGCTGATGGTTGAAATCTCCTGCTGCCGATTCTCGTGCCGGCGGCGCCCGGAGAGCTCTCCCGACATCAGTTGGAGATAGTCCACGATGAGCAGATCCAGCCCCTGTTCCGACGCCAGCCGCCGGGCCTTGGAACGCATCTCCAACAGGGAAATGCCGGGAGTGTCGTCGATGAAGAGCCGAGCCTCGGAAAGGCGGCTCACTGCACCTGCCAGATCGGTCCATTCATTCTTGGAAAGGAAGCCGGAGCGCATCTTGTGGCTGTCCACCCGGGCTTCGGAGCAGAGAAGCCGCAAGGCCAATTGTTGAGAGGTCATCTCGAGACTGAACACGCCAGCTACCTTCTGCTTCTTGACCGCCACGTGTTGAGCGATGTTCAGGGCCAAGCTGGTCTTTCCCAGACCGGGCCGGGCCGCGATGATGATGAGGTCGGAGTTCTGAAGGCCTGACAGCATCCGATCGAGCTGGGTAAAACCGGTGGGGACTCCGGTGACCTCATCCTGGTGCGCATGTAGAGTTTCCACATGCCTGTAGGCCGAGGAAAGGAGTTCCTGCAGAGGGGCGAATCCGGTGCGGGATCTCTCCTGGCCGATCTGGAAGATGGCTTTCTCCGCCTCCTCCAGGAGGAGGGCGGGATCCTCTTCGTCGGAAAAACTGCGATTCAGAATGTCGTTGGCGGAGTGGACCAGCTTTCGAAGGACGGCCTTATCCTTGACGATGCGGGCGTAGTCCTCGATGTTGGCGACACGGGGGACGCCGTCCACCAGGGAGGCGATATAGGCGACGCCTCCCACCGCGTCCAGTTGGGTCCGCCGAGTCAATTCCTCCCGCAGGGTCAGGATGTCGACGGCCCTGGAGGCTCCGGCCAGCGAGACGATGGTGTCGAAGATGCGGCGGTGGCTTTCCAGGTAGAAGTCCTCGCCGACCAGCAACTCGGCGGCCTGGTCGAATACCCGGTTGTCCAGCAGCACCGCTCCCAGGACGGCCCGTTCCGCTTCGGCGCTGTGGGGGAGGGTCTTCTCCAGGGAGGAGGAATTCATGTGGCCCGATTATATTGGGCTAGCAGTCCGTGGTGAAAGTCCCGCGAGCACCGAGACCGTTCCTGCGCCCGCCG
>JAPOYZ010000649.1 GCA_026706325.1 Candidatus Aminicenantota bacterium | reverse complement strand
TTCCGGTTGAGAAACTGCCCATCATTATACACGAACTAACGGGACACTACACTAGCCGATGTAGAGGAATTCGTTGGTGAGGAACAGGAGGTGGCAGAGGCTCTCCAGGGCTTTCTTCTCCGCCAGCGACTCCTCGGTGTTGGCCTTGAGATAGAGATCCTTCTGGCGAGCCAAATGCGCTCCGGCGATCTCTGCTTCCTCGCGTGAGGGCGGGCGGGAGAGGGCCAGCAGGTACGCGTTCTCGATTGCTTCTTCCAGAACTCCGTCGGACAGGCCGGTGACCCGCTGGGCGAAGGCCTGGGCGTTCTCCACGACGAAATCGTCGTTCATCAGCGTCAGTGACTGGAGCGGCGAGACCGAGTTCAACCGCCGGCTGCAGTTGGTCTGCATGAGGGGAGCATCGAAGGTTTCCAGGAAACCCAACGGGAAGTAGCGCCGTGCCAGAAGGTACACGCTGCGCCGCCAGATTCCCGTGGCCTGGGCGTCGACAATCTCACCCGGCGAATCGGTGTGCGGGTTCAGAGTCTTCAGGCCGTCGGCCATCAGCGGGCCCTCGACGGGAGGTCCACCCATGGTCCAGTCCAGCTTGCCGCTGGCGGCCATGATGGAGTCGCGCAGGATTTCCGCTTCCAGCCGGCGCATGTTCATGCGCCACAAGAGCCGGTTTTCCGGATCCGCCCGGAGCGCGAAGGAGCCGGCGGCAGGTCCCTCGGACGACTGGCGGTAGGCCGTGGAGGTCATGATCAGCTTGTGGAGCTTCTTGACGCTCCAGCCCTGGCGCACGAACTCCACTGCCAGCCAATCCAGCAACTCGGGATGGGATGGGGGCTTGCCCTGGTTCCCGAAGTTGTCCTGAGTCTCGACGATGCCTCGCCCGAAGTGGTGCTGCCAGACCTGGTTCACGAACACCCGCGCGGTGAGGGGATGATCGGGCCGGGTCAGCCAGCGCGCAAAGGCCAGACGTTGGCCGCTGGTCTCGCCCTTCGTCTCGGCCGGCCGGACCGCATCGGTCTCTCCGGGCCGGCTGACCACCTCCAGGAAGCCCGGCCGGACCGGCGGCCCCGGGCGCTCGACCTCGCCGCGCTGCAGCAGACGGATCTTGGGCGGCGCCGCCAAGTCCCACAGGGCCTGGATCTTGTCCCAGGAACGGCGGTAGCCGTCCAGGATCTTGAGCCGTTCGGTCAGTTTTTTATGGCTGGCGAGGTGCTCCTCGCTGAGAGCCTTGACCACTTCCTCCGGGGTGACGGTCAGTTGTTCCTCGAATTTGGAGGCCAGGAACTTCTGCACTTCGTTCCGGTCGGCTTCGGGCGTGGCCAGAGCCTCTTTCGTCTCGGGGCGGATGTTTTCCGGCAGTTCCTCGAGCTTGCCGTCCAGCAGTTTGTCGCGGTAGGGACTGTGGATGGCCTCGAGCCGCTCCTTGAGCTTGGCCGCGGGCTTGTCGATCTCGGCGTTGTGGCGCTCGATCGCCTCCTGTTCCCGCTTGGAGACGCTGGGCAGGTGATGGTTCTTGGGCTGCAGCCAGCGCACCGGGTTGTAGCCGGTGGCGAAGACCGACAGCAGGCGGTAGTAGTCCCGCTGCGGGATGGGGTCGTACTTGTGGCTGTGGCAGCGGGCGCAGCCCATGGTCAATCCCATCAGGCCGGTGGAGACCTTCTCCATGAGGTGGAAGAGCACGTCGTACCGCTCGCCCACCAGGTTCACCACGTCCTGGTCGGTGCGGTCGAAGACGGAGCGCAGATAGCCCGTCGCGACGAGCTTGTCCAGGATCTCCGGCGTGTACGTCTCGGCCGAGCGCCAGTCCACCAGCTCGTCACCGGCCAACTGCTCCACCAGGAATTGGTCGTAGGGCATGTCCCGGTTGAAGGCCCGGATCACCCAGTCCCGGTAGCGCCACATCCCGTCGACGACGATCACGTTGTCGACGGCGGAGTCGAACCCGCTTACATCACTGTAGCCGGCCGCATCCAGCCAATGGCGGCCCCACCGCTCGCCGTAGTGCTTCGATTCCAGCAGCGTGTCGATGAGCCTCTCGTAGGCATCGGGCCTCTTGTCGTCGAGGTAGGCCCGGATATCTTTCGGAGCAGGAGGGACTCCGATCAGGTCCAGCCACGCACGCCGCAGCAACGTGAGCCTGGAGGCCTCGGAAGAGAAACCGAGGCCTTCCGATTCGAGCCGTTGCAGCAGGAAGGCGTCGATGGGCGTGCGAACGCGCTTCCCGTTCTTCACCGTGGGTACGGGGGCGGCGACCGGCTTCCGGAAGGACCAGAATTGGCGGTCTTCCCCGGTCACCGGCGGCGCTTCGGCCGGGTTGAAAGTGGTGCGCTCCACGTGGGGCCGCAGGAGCCGGAAGTCCGAGGTGTCGATCCAACGGGCCAGCGTCCGGATCTCGCTGTCGCCGAGCGGCTGGCCCATGCCCGGAGGCGGCATCTCGCCAGAGGTGAGCTTGCGGATCAGGATGCTCTTGATGGAGCCGAGATCGGAGATGACGGGACCGCTTTCGCTCCCCTTCAACACCGACTGCACCGTGCGCAGGTCCAGTCCGCCCATGGGTGTGTCCGTGGCGTGACAGGCGAAGCAGCGGTCCTCGAAGATGGGAAGCGCCAACTCATGGAACCGCGCGGTCTCCTCTTTCGTCTTGGCGGCGATTATCGCTTCCTCATCCGAGGGGGCGCCCGCCTCGATCCAGCGCCGGACGGTGTCGATCTCCGAGTCGGTGAGCTTCAGGTTGAACGCAGGCGGCGGCATCAACCGCTGGGAGACCTTCCGGTAGAGCAGGCTTTCTCCGGGCGCGTGCTTCGCCACCACCGGCCCCTCGTGGCTGCCGCGCAGAACGGAGGTGGCCGTGCGCAGATCCAGCCCGACCATGGCGGTGCCGCCATGGCAACTGTAGCAATTGGTCTTGAAGATGGGCTCCACGTCCCGCTCGAAGCTGGGTTGACCGAAGACGGCCGCCGTCGACAGCACACCCAGAATGGCAAGCGGAGCCACGAGACGTGAAAGCCGCACGGTCAGGCCTCCCGCGGAGGATTCTCGAGGATGTCCGAGACGATGCGCGCGCCCGTGATGCTGGCGTTGGTGGGGGTTTCGGCCCGGCCCTCGTGAAGGACGGTCAGCCGTTTGTGATCGATTCCGAGCTGCTGCAGCAGCGTGGCCTGCAGGTCGGCGACTCCGACGCGGTTGACCGTGGACCGGTAGCCGAATTCGTCGGTCTCTCCGTAGATCAGGCCCTTCTTGAAGCCGCCGCCGGACAGCCAGAGGCTGAACGCGTTGCGGTTGTGGTCCCGGCCGTCGGAGTTCTGGGTTGTGGGAAGGCGCCCGAATTCACCCGCCCACAGCAGGATCGTGCTCTCCAGCAGCCCGCGGCTCTTCAGGTCCTTCAGCAATCCGGCCACCGGCTGGTCGGTCTTGGCGCAGATCTTGCTCAGTCTCTCCCTGAGTTTGGCGTGATTGTCCCAGGGCTGTCCTGGTCCCGGATGGATTTGGACGAACCGGACGCCGGCCTCGATCAGGCGGCGGGCCATCAGGCAGCGCAGGCCGTAGCCGGCGGAGACGGGATTGTCCATCCCGTAGAGCCTCTTCGTCGCCTCCGATTCCTTGGAGACGTCCAGGACGTCCGTCGCCGCCAGTTGCATGCGCGCGGCCAGCTCGTAGTTCTGGATGCGTGCTTCCAGCTCCGAGTCGCCAGGATGGCGCCCCAGATGCAACCGGTTCAGCTTGGCCAGCGTGTCCAGCTCAGCCCGCTGGGCGCCGGGCGGCGGCGGCACCCGGGGATTCAGGTGCCGGACCGGGGTCCCGGTGGAGCTGAACTCCACACCCTGGTGGAGCGCCGACAGGAAGCCACTGGTCCAGAGCTGCTTGCCCAAGGTCGAGTACCCCTCCGGATCGCGCAACACTACGAAGGCGGGGAGGTTCTGATTCTCCGTTCCCAGCGCGTACGATACCCACGACCCCAGCACCGGCCGGCCCGAGAAGATGTGGCAGGTCAGCAGCATGTGCAGACCTTCGGAATGGTTGTTGTGCTCGGTGTGCATGGAGCGAATGAGGCAGATGTCGTCGGCGACGGTCGCCAAGTGGGGAAGCGTCTCGCCCAGATCCATGCCGCTCTGGCCATGCTTGCTGAACTGGA